>NZ_JAVRBN020000048.1:0-41918 GCF_034531305.2 Nostoc sp. ChiQUE02 | reverse complement strand
CAAGGGGATAATATTCTGTGAGTGTGCCATAGCCTTTATGTCTAGCACCTAAATTTTTGAGAACTGGAACTAAAGCTTCGGGCGTGCGTAAACCTTCTACTAATAGGACGAGAGAACTAATAAGTTTTTTCTCTTGCTTATTCATATCAGTTTTGCCAAACAAACCTTGAGTTTCGGGATAAGTTTCAAAGAGATTTTGGTAAAAACTAGAGGCAAATCCTTCAGCAAGAGGTTTGATTTTCTCAAAGCTAATTTCAACAAGTTCAATGCGTAAATTTGAATAAGATGATGTCATATTTATATTCGTAGTTATGGTTATTTACCATATTTTAATGGAAGTTTCCTTAGATAATTGTAGTAGAAAATGGCTTAAACCCTTATTTTATAAGCAATACAGCAATTTGATACATAACTAATGTCCCAATCGCTGTATTTCTTGTAGTATTGTTCTCTGGGGGTAACTTCCGTTGAAAAGTTACATTGATATCATGTCCGCTTGATTGCTTATTAAACCAGGAGTTCCCCACCCCGCCAAAGCTATGCTTTGTCTCCCTGCCCCTAATCCCCAGAGGGGGCCCCGAGTTCCCCGCAAGCGGGGAGGGGTTGGGGGTGGGGTGCAATGACTGTGGAAATCGTAACTAGTTATGCGGACATGATATGACTTATAGAATTCAATTTTTTTGTATAGATGCAGTTGTAACTATCTAATTCATGATCAGCCCCAGCCCAATGCTTCACTGATTTGCGCTGCTAGTTTCAGGGGACGAAAAGGCTTGGCAAATATAGCAGCTACATCTAAACCAGTAAAACTCTCTTGATCCGACTCTTGGACTTTGGCAGTTAGTAAAATTACTGGAATTGACTTAGTGACGGGGTTAGCCTTCAGTTGTTGCAGGGTGGCACGCCCATCCATATCAGGCATCATCATATCTAGTAAAATGACATCAAGTTTAGAGTTGGCAGCTACATTCAACGCTTCCCGACCAGAACAAGCAGTCAACACGTTCCAACCAGCACCCATTTCTAATCCCAATTTTGCGATCGCTTGTACATCTTCTTCATCATCAACAATCAAGATATTTCTGCTCATTTTGTCACTCTCGCATGATATGTGATGCTGATTAGCTTGATTCGTCTTCAGCTATTCTAGAATGCAATCGGGGAGAAGTGGGGGAAGTGGGGGAAGAGGAGGCAGGGAGCAGGGGGAGAAGATATCTGAATAGTCGTCTTGGATGGAGAAATTGAGTAATTTAATTTTTGAAGTTCCCTGATTAAAAGCTGCTATTGAGAGACTGGTAAGGGTAACAGCACATAAAAGGTGCTACCTTTGCCTAAAATGCTCTGAACCCAGATTTTCCCATCATGTTGCTGTATGATATCTCGGCAAATGGCAAGTCCTAAACCTGTTCCTCCTTTGTTGCGGGAGTCGGATGCATCTACCTGCTGAAAGCGCTCGAAGATTATTTGTAATTTATCTTCAGGAATTCCTCGCCCTTCATCTTGGATAGTAATCAGAAGGAAGTTGGGTGATGAAAGCTGATTTTCTTCAGACTCAACGCCTTTAGATTCTGAGAGAGTAGCACTTATCCACACGGTATCGCCTGGTTCAGAAAACTTAATCGCGTTGCTCAGTAAATTAGTCAGGGTTTGTAGGAGGCGATCGGGATCTGCCCAAAGTTCAACTGCTACAGGACTTATAATCAGTCTGACTTGTAATTTATCTGCCATTGCTTGCATTGCTTCCGTTGCCATAATTAGCAAGTCTGCGGCGTTGCACTTTGTCTTCCGCGTGAAGATTTTGCCCGATTTCATCCGCTCTAAATCGAGAATATCGTTCACCAAACGAATCAGGCGTTCAGTATTAGTGGTGGCAATACTCAAGACTTTTTGTCCCTGTTCGGTCAGAGTTCCTAGTTGTCCTGAACCTAGTAAATCTAATGCTCCCATTGTGGAACTTAAAGGTGTACGCAATTCATGACTAACTAAAGAGATAAATTCGTTTTCTAGGCGTTTGCGTTCGGTGATGTCATTGGCAATTAATAAAGCACACGGCACTCCAGCTAAATCAATCAATTCGAGAGATATTAGTATGGTTTTGAGTTCTCCAGACTTAGTAGAAAATTCAAATTCCAGATTGTATAGTGACCCAGTTTCCGGCAGAAGTTGAATTGTTTGGGCGATCGCGACTGTGTTTTTACCCAAATTAAGATCAGCAGCTGTATCTCCAATCACTTCTTCTAGACAATAGCCGCTCATCTTCAAGAAACTGGGATTGACATCAATAAAACGAGCTTCTGAAATTGTAGCGATCGCGATCGGATTGGGACTAGAGCGAAATACTTTAGCAAACTTCTCTTCTGCTTTGGCGCGTTCAGAAATTTCCTGCTGCAACCGCTCATTTTGAGCTTGGAGTTGTTGTTGCAGTTTCCAAATCGTCAAGTGATTTTCAATTCGTGCTAAAACCTCCTCTAGTTGAAAAGGCTTAGTGATATAGTCCACCCCACCAACTGCAAAGGCTTTCACCTTATCCAGTACATCACCCAAAGCGCTGATAAAAATTACCGGAATTTCGCGCGTGCGATCGCTTGCCTTCAGGTGTTGGCAGACTTCATAGCCATTCATCTCAGGCATATTCACATCCAGCAAAATCAAGTCAGGAGGAACTGCATTTGCTCCCCGTAACCCTGTAGAACCTTTAGTTACACTCCGAACTTTATATCCCTGTTCCGTCAGCATGGCAGATAGAAGATTCAGGTTTTCTGGCGTGTCATCAATCACCAGTATGTCTGCTTTGGGAAAGTTGAGTGACTCTTTAGGCATGGCAATATCGACTTTAGCCAGAATAGGCTACTAATTCTTTCTAGAGATTTTAACCTTAGTTCAATGTCTTAATAATCAGTTACAAAAAAAATTTTAATTACCCATTTATCTCCCCTAGTTCTCCCCGATTAATTTCTAATGTTAAAAGCATCAAATCAAGTTTGCAAATTAAACTTACCAAATTACAGAACAAGGAGTAACTTGTATGCAAAGTTCAACCATCCGTAAAGCAACTATTATTGCACCAGGAGAAGGTAATCAATTCTCAATTCTTGGTACACATTTCACAACAAAAGTAACCGGTGAAGAGACAAATCAAGCTTGGACAATTTATGAAATTACAGATACAGAAGAAAATGGGCCGCCACTGCATACTCACCCTTGGGAAGAAGCATTTTATGTTCTAGAAGGAGAACTAGACATCCAAGTTGGTACAGAAACAATTTTGGCATCACCAGGCTTTTTCGTTAATATTCCTCACAATGCACCACACGCCTTCAAGATTCGTTCTGCTACTGCTAAATTTCTGGCTTTAATTTCACCTAAAGGTGCAAAAAACTTTTATGAAGAAATGGGTCAAGTAGCAGATAGTTCATCGTTAAACATGGAAAAAGTACAGCCTGTTTTGAACAAGTATGGATTGCAGTTTCTTGCGTGAACTTTTCGTTTGGATGCGGGGCGCACATCTGTCATACATGTCAACTTCTCGTTCCCTGTCTCTGACTGGGAATGCCTATAGCAGGCTCCGCCTCAATCCAATGATGAGCATTTCCAGCCAGAGGCTGGAAACGAGATTTTAAAGGGATTTAGGCTTAAGTTGACACCAATGCACATCTGTAAATCCATGCTGGGAAAGGCTATATATAAACACGCAGACTTCGCATTCTAAATCGCTTTCCTTAATAAATAAATCTATTTTCTAGAAAAGTCTTATGTACTCAATAACAAACAACCAACTCTATTCCATGCCAAAAGCTGTCCGCCTTTTTGCTGCTAGTGCCCTAAGTTTGGGCCTCACCGCTAGCCTTGTTTTTTACCCAAACGCGAGTCAGGCGGGTAAAAACGATACTGGAGTGCCTGCTGAACTCCAGGGCGAGTGGCGGTATGGTCGAATTTCGTCCATCCAATACCAAGACAGTTACACAGGGCAGTCAGCAGCTCCAAACGGCTCTAGCGATCAATTCCAACTTACATCTAACGGTGAGTACAAGCGAAATAGGCTAATTCAGATTAACACCTACAACTGTGCTTCTAACCTATTCATAGAAGAAAAAGGCAAAGTTAAGATTGAGGCTCAACGCCTTACTTTCCAACCTAGCGACAGCACATCCAAAGGGCAAATCTGCAATAGCGGGCGCACCTACTCCAGCCGCAATACAGCAAAGCCTGAGACTTACGAGTGGTCGATTGAGACGAATGAATATGGACAGCAAGTATTAGTACTTGAGACTGCCGATGGCCAGGGTCGCGCTCATTACGGACGACCTCAGTAAGCTAATGAGCATTCAAGTTGCATATAACCCAATACGTTAGGTTAAGCATTTTTTCCCTCCCCTGCCTCCCCTGCCCCCTGCCTCCCCTAACTCCCCTAGTTCTCCCCGATTGTTTTCTAATCTACAAAATATCGAACTGAGGTTATTCCATGATTCACCATATTTCAATTGCTGTTAAAAACCCTAGCCACGTTGCTCAAGTTCTGGCGGAAATCTTAAAAGCGCAAGCTGTTCCCTTTCCTCCTAACCCAGGAAGTTATATGGTTATACCTTTTGATGAATACGGTACAGCCATTGAACTATATCCTTTAGGCTCTCAAATTGAACCTGGTGAAAATGATGAAGAATGCGTATTTGTCCGTACTGCAATTACCTCTATTTATACAGATATTCATGCAGCTATTTCTGTGCCCATCAGCCAGAAAGAAATTGAACAAATCGGTGTCCGTGAAGGTTGGCGTGTAGTGCGCTGTAACCGCGATTCTTTCTTTGATGTGATTGAGTTTTGGGTGGAAAACAGATTAATGATTGAATTGCTAACACCAGAAATGGCAGCTCAATATTTAAAATTTGCCACTCAGCAAGAAAATCTGAAATATTTTTTGGCAGAACCAGCTTTAGCAACAACTTGATGAAGCAGACACGCGCAGCGTCTCCGACAGGAGAAGTGAGGCAGGGAAAGGGAAAAAAAATTCCATCCCTTTCCCCTTTCCCGCTTACCCTTTTCCCCACTTCTACAAGAAGTCTAATGATTCAAGATTGCTACATCTCCATTTTTCGGTTAAAAGGACTGACGGTGAAATAGTTAAATTAAGAACAGCCCTCAACATATTCGACTTCTGGCAATTTACCCGCTCTGAACTCAGTCACAAGCTTACCATCAGTCTCAAAGACTACACGATAGTTGCGATCGCTGCGGTCTTTCGGGATGAAAGTTAGATAATGTCCATTTTGGACGTATTTATGAGGTGTGACTTGAATCTGTCCTGGGTAAAGGGACTTGATTTGCGCTTCGGTGTCGCCAATTTTTGCACCTTTGAGGGTAGTAATTTGGGTATTTTCCCGCACATCTACTCTAGAAATGCGACCTCCTGTCACCATGAACGAAAGATTTTTGGGTTCATTTTGTGGCTTAACATAATAGCAATTGTTATTTGGTGAATCGCCCACTAGCTTAGTACCAGCAGCCTTTGCCGCTTGGGGGACAGTCATGCCAACTTGTACTGTGCCGATGCCGTTGATAAAAAGTTTTGACTGATTCGTTAGTTTCGCTTTTGCTACAACTGTGCTGACAGTCAGAGAAGAAACTGCCAGTATTACGGTGGCAAAAGTCAAAAGTTTAGTTTTGCTATTCATAAATTGTATATTTTACTCAGTTAGGTCGATAATTTCATCGAAGCAGAAACTGCGTACTAAGTTTGCCAATTTTTCTGCCAAAGCAGAATGAGTTTGTGGAATTTGCTCAATTAGTTGGAAAATCCTTTCAGCATCGACTTCAATGGCTGCCTGATTAAGTTCTGTTACCCATTGGATAGGCATAATGGTAATTGCAGAGCGAAGATCCAAGATAGTAGATTGAATATTGTTTAGGTTGTTGTCTATTGCATCTTCACTGCTGTCTTCTGCACAGATATAGCGCACGTGCAAATATTCAGCGATCTTTTCAAAAATCACTTGCTCTCGGAATGGCTTACGAACCAAGTCGTCGCAACCTGCGGCTAAGATACTTGCCTGTTGTTCTTCAAAAGCACTCGCAGTTAGAGCAATAATTACAGTGCGGAAATTTGTAGTTGTATTTTTTTCCCTGGCTCTAATCTCTTTAGTTGCATCGTAGCCGTTTATTACAGGCATCCGCATATCCATCCAAATTAGGTGAGGTTGCCAGGTTTGCCAAATTGCGATCGCTTCTTGTCCATTAGTCGCAGCTTCGATTTCAAAACCAATGCTACCAAGAAGTTGCACAATTAGATCGCGGTTTTCTTTACGGTCATCCACTACGAGAATACGGTAAGAAGGTTGGTCTGCTGCTAGCTTGAGCACTCGTCCCTTACTCAATTTTGGTGCAGCTTTTAAAGCTCCAGCTAAATTCACTTGGATGTCAAAGCTAAAAGTAGATCCTTCCCCAACGCTACTCGTCAAATGAATATCGCCCCCCAACAACCGCACAAATTGACGGCTGATAGTCAGTCCTAGTCCAGTTCCCTCTTTGGTTTGAATACCACTTGTGGTCTGGACAAAAGGCTGAAACAGGTTATTCATTTCTTCTGGTGCTATTCCCCGTCCAGTGTCTTCGACTTCAAAGTGTAGGGATTGGGAAGAGGCAGAGGGGCAGGGTGCGGGGGGCAGAGGGGAAAATTCTTCTCCCTTGCTCCCAGCTAAGAGCTCCCTTGCTTCTTCTCCTGCTCCCTGCTCCCCAGTCCCCATTCTTACCCGCAACGTTACTCCCCCAGTCTGAGTAAACTTGACGGCGTTACCTAAAAGATTGATTAGTACTTGGCGGAGTTTACCTTCATCTGTTTGGATGTAACGGGGGAGATTGGCAGCCATTTCAAATCTGAGAAACAATTGCTTCGCTTGCGTCCGCACTTGGAACATTTCTTGTAATGTTTGCAATAGCAGATAAAGGTCGAAGTCTTCAGGGTTGAAAATGATTTGTCCAGCCTCAATTTTGGACATTTCTAGGACATCGTTAATTAGGTTGAGCAAGTGTTCTCCACTGCGGTTAATGGTAGCTAAAGATTCACGCTGTTTTGAGTTCAGACCAGTGTCTCGCTCCATTAATTGGGAAAAACCCAGAATCGCATTTAGAGGGGTGCGGAGTTCGTGACTCATATTAGCCAAAAAAGCACTTTTGGCTCGGTTGGCAGTTTCGGCGGCTTCTTTGGCAATTCTCAGCGCTTCTTCTGCTTGATGCCTAGCTCGACCGATCGCAATTATTTCACCTACCAGTTTTAATAGATTAATATCTTCTTGGTTCCAGGTTTTCGTATAGTTAATCGTATCTGCGGCAATAAACCCAACTACTTTACCAGAATGAACCATTGGAACACCGAGCGCAGATTTAATTGACTGACTTTTAAAGAATTCTTTCTCAGGAGCATCGGGTGGCAAATCAGCGATAGATGGCAGCGCACAATTTTTGCCTACAAGCATTGGCGCAAGTAGGGGAAAAACTTCTAAATTCCCCTTTCTGGCATTGCCGATTAATGGTTCAATATTAGCAGCGCACCATTCATTGACTAAGTTGACTTCGTGTGGCTCATAAGATAACTCAAAAATGGCGCACCGTTCAGCATTAATGAATTGAGCGATCGCTTGGAGGGTAAAATCAATTGCTGTATCTATATCTTGATCGATAAAATGGCGGGAAATACTGCTGAGGACACTTTCTAGTTGGGCGCGACGTTGCAAGGCTGCTTCTGCTTGTTTGCGATCGCTAATATCACGAGCTACACCCACAATCTGGAAGTTACCTTGGGCATCTTGTGTGCGGACTGCATTAGAAGTTAGCCAAACCCAGTCCCGACTACGATGTTTAGCGCGGTATTCAGTACCCGAAACTCCTTCACCTGTTGCCAGGATACTTTGGGCGACTTCTAAACATTTTGGCACATCATCTGGGTGAGTAAAGAATGCCAAGGAATTACCCTCCATTTCGCTGGGGGCAAATCCGGTAGTATTCAATATATTAGGAGAAATATAGTTGAATACCCCATCAGGATTGATGACAAACAGCACATCGTTGACCTTTTCGACGATAGTGCGAAACTTTAACTCGCTTTGCTGTAGAGCTGCTTCTGCTTGTTTCCGTTCTAATTCGGCACCGGCACGGGCAGCAAAGATTTTGACAATCAGTTCTCTTCCAGGATCGTGTTTCATTGGTTTGACATCGATCACTGCTAGATGTCCGATGATTTCGCCGGATGAACTGGTGAGAGGAACGCCAAAAAAACTTTCGGCATTCATCTTCACTAAATCTGCATCTTCTGGGAAAGCAGCTTGTACTGCTTGAGGATAGTGACAGAGGTTGCCTCGCAAGGTATGTTCACAAGGAGTACCGTGCAAATCATACTCCAAGTTCTCGTTAATAGCCCCACAACACCAAAATGCCAAAGTGCGGACTCTAGTTTTTGGCTCATCATCAAACTCAGTGACTAGGGCATATTGAACTTGCAAGACTTCGGCAAGGTAACGAACGCAAGAATTAAAGAATTCATCACCTGTTTTAGCTGCTGTGCCCTCAACAATTAAGCGTAAAGCTTGTTCTTGCTGTTTGCGATCGCTAATATCTGTAAAAACAGAATCCAAACAGGATTCTTCGGCGTTGAGACGGAGTGACAACAGTACCCAAACAACAGATCCATCCAAGCGTCGCAGTGCTACTTCAAAATTGCGAACTTCGCCGGACTCTTCTAACTCTGCTAACATTTGCACCCGATCTTCTGGATTGACATATAAATCAGTTGTGAAATACTTGCCAATTAAGCCAGCAGCAGAGGTAAAACCTAATATCTCAGCACCACGTTGATTAGCATCGATAATCAATCCATCTTTTTGGCAGGTACGAAAAATTCCCACTTGGGAATTTTCAAAGATATTGCGGTATTTCATTTCACTACGACGCAAAGCTTCTTCTACTTGCTTGCGTTCTGTGATGTCGCGTCCGACACCCGCAATGGCCATTTCACCATTGGGAGTGTTAATTGTTGAAGTGTTAAAGTTGAACCATCGCCAGTTACCATCTTTGTGCCGCAATCGCACTTCAATATCAGTCAGCTTTTCGCCAGTTAAAGCCCTTTGTAAGGCGGTGACGCTAATTGCTAAATCTTCAGGTTTGGTAAACTCCACCACAGAATGACCTTCGATTTCCTCTAGCCTGTAACCCATAAGTGCAGTCACATTCGGCGAGTGATAAGTAAAAATTCCCTCTGGCGAGAGGACAAATATTAGATCGTTGGCATTTTCGACAATGCTACGGAATTTTAACTCACTCTCTTGCAGGGCTGCTTCGGCACGTTTGCGTTCTGTAGCATCAGTGCCTACTGAAAGAATTTCAATTAAGTTTCCTTGTGCATCTAAAATGGGTTTATTGGCCCAGACTATCCAGACGCGATCGCCATTTTTACATAAGTTCTCGTTTTCGTTGAATAGATAGTTGTCTGGGTGCTGACAAATATCAACCATTAATGTCTGTAAATCGCGCCCAGAAGTTTCGGTTTCTGGAACAATTGTACCGATAACATTACGTCCTGTAATCTCATCTATATCGAAACCAAAAAGCCTTTGACCGTAGTCATTTAAAAATATGATGTCACCATTGCCGTCCCAACGCAGAATGATGCAGTTGGCTGTTTGCACCAAATCGCGGTACTGGACTTCGCTTTGACGTAAGGCTTCCTCAGTGCGTTTGCGAGCAGTAATATCCCGCACTATTGCTAAGATGTGTCGCTTGCCATTATAAATGCAAGTCGTGCCTTTGACTTCCACATTTATTAAAGTGCCATCCTTGCAGATATCAACTGCTTGTCCATAAAATTGTTCACCAGATCGTGTTTTCTCTACAAACTCTACAAAAACAGAATGTGAGTCTGGGTGAATATAAACAGATGGATGTAAAGAGAGAAATTCTTCATAAGAGTAACCGTGCATCTGACAAGCAGCGGGATTAACTTCGGCAACTTTTTCAGTCTCTATCTCAGTAATAAATAGTCCATCATTGATTGCTTCAAAAATACTGCGGTATTGTAATTCACTTTGTCGCAGTGCTGCTTCTGCCCTTTGACGTTGGGTGATGTCGCGGAAGCTCCACACTCTACCAATAATCTGTTCGCCGATGCGCTGAGGACAAGAGTAGCGCTCAAATACTCTGCCATCTTCTAATTCTAACCAGTCGTAACTAACTAATTCCGGCTGTGAGTATAGTTCTCGGACTCGTTGCAAAAACGCATCAGGGTCTTTTAGTTGGTTTGCCAGATACGCTAGTCGCTGAGGATGATCTGGTTCCGTCAAAAGTTCTGGTGGAATTGACCACATTTCTAAGAACTTTTGGTTGTAACTAGTGATATTACTTGAGCTATCGACTACTAATATACCATCTTGAATCGATTCAAAGATAGCGCTTAATAAAGACAGAGAGTTTTCTAAAGCTACTTGGGTTTGTTTGCGTTCGCTCAGATCCCGCCCTAAAACCACCAGAGCTTTTCGTCTACCATCCTGATGAAATAGGGGAGCTTTAATCATATCTAAACTGCTCACTGTCCCATCAGGACGAGGAACAGCTTCTTCTACCCGATGCACACATCCCAATTGCCAAGCTTGTTCATCTGTTTTATCGCAGTTGAGCAAAGCATCGTGATAAAAATTACTAAATTCTGCCAGTTCTGAGTCTTTTTTGCCTTGATAATCAACGCCTTGTAGCTCTAAAAATTCCAGGTTAGCCTGATTTGACAGCAACCATTTTCCTTCGCCGTCTTTTAAACAGATAATATCGGGTGTAGCGTTAATTAATGTTTGCAACCGCTCCTCAATCTCTTGTAACGATTCTTGGGTTCGTTGAGTCAGCGTGATATCCCGAATCACCAGTATTGCACAGCGATCGTCAGTCAGTCCGGTACAGCTACCGGAGATTTGTAGTGTTATTTGCTGATCTTGCTGTAGCTGATAACTTGTTGTTTCATACTCCCCGTTGAGTATCTGCACATCAGGATAGCAGGGCAAAGCAACTGGTTGTCCAGCCTGTGTTAGGGGTAGTAAGTCAGTTAACTTCGCACCACAAACAGTGCTGTGAGATTGGTTTACCAGAGACTCAAAGCTAGAATTGCACCATTGAATGAGTCGGTCTTCTCCCACCCAGACTACAGCATCAGCGATCGCACCCAGTGTTACTTCCATCTTGTTCACAGTGGTTTGCAATTGCTTTACTTGCTCTAGCTGTTGTGTACTCATCAACGATTCCTCTTAAATTCGTAATTATTATGAATTAAATATTTTACAAAATAATGATTATGTGCTATGTAAGTAACTAATAAATCTGTATAGTGATTGTATCGTTAGTCCATGACTGGAATATTCAACTACAGCAAAACTACATATTATCTTTAAAATTTTACCTACGTAGGATAAATCTTGGTAGTGCAAGGTGGACAGTGCCGAACGCCGAAATAGCAAATGCGTAAGCGTAGCCAACTACAAGTATGGTTAAAGCAACAATTAATACTATCGACTTGAAGCTGATACAAATACATTTCTAGGGGTGCATAGCTCTAAATGCATCCCTATGAGAAATTTATTATGTAAAAAGGTTTTCGTGAAATGGCATAACAACGCTCTCCGAATAAGAGCAATAAGATGCCCTGTCAACGGACTTAAAGATCGATTGTGCTATTAACAGCATTTTATAAGTTTGTTGCATGTTTGTTGGATAGCTCTTGTATTTTTATTAAAAATTTGAAATGGTAATGAACATGAGAGCTAATCCTAAAGCTCACTGATTGTGTTATCTACAAAGGAGAATCTGTTTCATGCTAAAACGTAGTATTAAACTAGCTGTTTTTGGTCTTGCATTACTTATTTTCACTTTGAGTTTAGCCATTTCTACACCAGCGTATGCGGGTACAATTACGCTATATGAAGGTAATGGAGGACAACAAGATACTCTAGGTAGCTATTCTGATAGACCTGATTATGCAGGTAGAGTTAGCCCAAATGATGAAGCTCGTTCATTAAAACTCAGTGAGGTTGCACCATTCACAATAATTAGAGTTTATGACAGCCCAGATGCTGCCTTAGATGATGATTACACCACAATTAAAGTCAAACAAAAAACTCCCAAGGATTTGGTTGTAGGTACTTTTGAAAATTCTTTTGAAAATGAATATGTCAAGGTAGAACATTCGCATGACAATGGGCTTGATGGAAAGGTTTCATCCATTCAAATTCAGGGTTTTGATTTTCAATAGGTCATAGAATTAGGCCATTAGCGCCATAGCACTAATGGTCTAATTCTGGTTCTATCGCTCCCTTTATGCTTAAAAAAGCAAATGAATCAGATTTAATAAATTTTACTAAGAGTATGAAGAATTACGAATTACGCCCAGCGTTACTACCGACTTGGTATAAAGATTGGATCGTTAGTCCATCACTGGGGTATTCAACTACAGCAAAATTACACATTACCTGAAAGCGATCGCCATCGAAGCCCGTGAATATTTGCTGGCGGATAGTAGTTAAAATCTCATTGAGGCGATGGTTTACTTCTGTTTTTGTTAACCCAGAAACTCCCACTACAAAGTCTCCGTTACCCCAATAACCTAGCACTTCACCACTGCAAAATGCCGATTGGAATAAACGACTCCATCTTTGCAATACCTGGTTTCCAGCCTGATGACCGTACTTAAGATTAATTTGACGAAAATCAGTCACGCTTAAGATTACTAAGCAAACAGATTGCTGATTTTTCTCGGCTTGAGCAATTAGGTGCTGCAAATCGCGGTTAGACTGAAACTGATTTGCTAGTCCGGTTAAGGGATCTTTGGTAGAAAGTGACTGAAGTAAACGGCTGCGTTCTAAGCGATGGGTAATGCGTGCCAACAGTTCTGCCCCAACAACAGGTTTAACCACATAATCATCTGCTCCAACAGCAAACACTTGCTGCACAGTTTCCATCTCTCGGTGAGCAGTCAGAAACACAATCGGTAATTCCTGCCATTGAGGATCTGTACGAACTGCTCGGCAAAGTTCGATACCATTTATGTGAGGCATTTCCACATCCAAAATCAACAAATCTGGTGTCGTAGATTGCAGTACTTCCCAGAAACGTAGGGGATTTTCCAATCCTGTCATCCGCATACCCCACGGCTCTAACATTGGGCGTAGTGCTGCTAAAATTAGTGGGTCGTCATCTACTGCCAGTATATTTACGCGCAAAGAACGAGTTCGTTGTAATAGTTGAGATGAAACATCCCAAACTTGAGCAGCTGTTACAGGCTTGACCAAAAAACCCCGCGCCCCGTACTGAGCCAAAGTTACGCGTTCTACTAACTCATCAGTTGCAGCCAGCACCAGAACGGGTACGGGTGGGGTACGCGTTGCTAAGTCCGAAAGTAGTGCCAAACTCTCTTTACGCCAGCCTAAATCATCGACATTTAGCACCACTAAGTCTGGTGATGTGGTTTGTAGAAAGTTTTTTGCATCCTCTAAGTTGGTGATTTGCTGCCAACACATACCCATGCACTCAACGAGTTGTTGCAACTGAGAACCTAGTTGCGGATTTGGGTCAATCAATATTAATTGGGTACAAATTTCTTCTGCGATCGCACCAGAAGTTTGGTTATCTACATTTTGCCCCATCTGGTTGATTAAATTACCCAAATCTTCAATCAGCGTCAGCAATTGCCGTTTTTCACTTGGTGACAAATCGCCATCTTTCCCTAAAATCTGTTCAATTTTCCGCGCTATCTGAGTGCCATTGTCTTGCTCAAACATCCCCAAGACACCAGCTAGTTTGTGCGCCTCTCGTTCTGCCGATTGGCGTAACTCCTTAGTCAGCGTTTTACCAGATAGTGCTGCTGCTAATTCTTCCAGTACCGTTAACCGCTGCACCATCAACCCTTCATATTGTTTCCACAAGCCACCCATTGCTTGCTGAAACTGCTCCTCAACATCACGACTAGGGATAAATTTTTCTTTCCCCCCCTGCTCCCCTGCCCCTCTGCCCCCCTGCCCTCCTCCTCCAGCAGCGGGTTTCAGCCGATATCCCAAACCATAAACGTTTTCAATCCAGTCTACTGCTCCAGCTGCTTTCAACTTTTGTCGTAAGTATTTGATATGTGATTTTACAGTCTCCTCTTGGGGTGGATCGTCAAAAGTCCACAGGTGCTCGATGATATCGCCCCGACTAAAAACACGCGATGGATTCCGTAAAAATAGCTCCAGTAGACTGTATTCTTTGGCTGTTAATTCCAGCGGTTTGTTGTTATATGTAACCTCGCAACTACTAGGGTCTAATCGCAGTGCGCCTACTTCCAGTATTGGGGTACAAGGGCGATCGCCTCGACGGATCAGCGCCCGTATCCGTGCTTGGAGTTCTTCCAAATCTAAAGGTTTGATCAGATAATCGTCTGCACCTGCATCAAGTCCCTGAATCCGCTCTCTATTACCATCTTTCGCCGTCATCAGCAGAATGGGAGTGAAACAACCACCTGAACGCAACCGCTGACACAATGTAATACCGTCCAGTTTCGGTAGTCCTACATCTATGAGGAGCAGATCGTAGTTCGTACTTTGCGTGTATTCCCAACCCATTTGTCCGTCTTGTACTACATCAACAACATAGTGTTGCTTAGTAAGAGACTTCAACAAGACACTTGCTAAAATCTCTTCATCTTCGATTAGCAAGATTCTCATACACCCGTCCAAAATATAACTTGCTACTTCACCCAGAAAAATAGTACAGTAGTTGGCTATTTTTCTACAATAAAAAAATATAACAAGTTAGCAAGTCTTCTTATTTCGGTTACATTGAAATTCACCTTATATCTAACTCTTAACTTCTCGCTCTAAAAAATGGTTCCTTCCAAACGAGTTTATTTATTGTTGGTTTTAGGTATAGCGATGTCTACGACGGGCTACGCCTACGCCCCGATCCTATCCTTATTTCTCACTATTAGAGCAACCATCGCCATCACTGTGCTATTTGATGCCATCGTTCTCGGATTAATGGTCGTAGATAGTTTACAGGTGCGGCGTTCTCGCGTGCAAATTACCCGCGAATTACCCTCACGATTATCCATTGGGCGGGATAATCCCGTAGTGCTAAAAATAACTTCACAGAATGCCAACGCCCAAATTGAAATCCGCGACTATTACCCAACAGGGTTTGGCGTGTCTGCACCTGCACTGAGCGCTATTGTTCCCAGTAACAGCACCGAAGAATTGAAGTATACCGTCCACCCAAGACAGCGGGGAGAGTTTCCTTGGGGAAATATTCAAGTCCGACAGTTGGGAATTTGGGGATTAGCTTGGGATGATTGGCAAATTCCTCAAAGTCTGCCAGTGAAAGTTTATCCTGATTTAGTGGGATTGCGATCGCTCACAATTCGTCTGACACTGCAATCATCGGGATCAATGCGCCAATCTCGTAAAACTGGTATTGGTACAGAGTTTGCCGAATTGCGAAATTATCGCACTGGTGACGATTTGCGATTTATTGATTGGAAAGCTACCGCCCGTCGGGTTGGCGCTTATGGTAATGCAACGCCACTGGTGAGGGTTCTGGAACCAGAACAGGAACAAACATTGCTGATTTTACTCGATCGCGGACGGTTGATGACGGCAAAAGTGCAGAGTTTGCAGCGATTTGACTGGGGTTTGAATGCAACTTTATCCTTGGCTTTGGCAGGTTTACATCGAGGCGATCGCGTGGGTGTTGGTGTATTTGACCGCCAGATGCATACGTGGATTCCCCCAGAACGCGGTCAACATCATTTGAATCAGCTAATTGATCGCTTAACTCCAATTCAACCAGTATTATTTGAATCTGATTATTTGGGAGCGGTGACAAATGTTTTGCAGCGACAAACTCGGAGGGCGCTTGTAGTAGTGATTACCGATTTAGTTGATGTCACTGCCTCTACAGAACTCCTAGCCGCACTCTCCAAACTAGCACCCCGCTATCTTCCATTTTGCGTGACTCTGCGAGATCCGCAAGTTGATCGTTTAGCACACACTTTCACAGATGATGTTACAGGTGCTTATGGACGTGCAGTGGCACTAGATTTATTAATGCAACGACAAGTAGCATTTGCCCAACTGAAACAAAAAGGTGTATTGGTACTAGATGCACCAGCCAATCAAATTGCCGATCAGTTAGTTGAGCGATATCTGCAACTCAAAGCGCGAAATCAACTTTAGATTATGACTCCTGCCTTCGCTTGTAAAGAATTTTTAAGAAATTAACATCCTTCAGAAAAGCAAAGACGTAATACTGAAATAATCCTCAAAAGTTCAGAATCATAGATTTTGTATACAGACAGGCCCTGTGTTAGGAGGCAATGATGATCAAAGGCAAATGGACAACCGATGGGAATAAATCAGATCCCAGCGGTAAGTTCAATGAGACGCCGACAACATTTCGCGATCGCGTAACCGCCGATGGTTCTAGCGGGTTTAAGGCAGAAGCAGGACGCTATCACCTCTACGTTTCCTTTTTCGCCCTGCTCCCTGTCCCCTGCCGGCTAAATGACAAGTCTTTACCCGGACACGATATCACCCTACAATCGATTCATTTGTAGAAACGTAATCAACTAAATTAACCGTTGGAGAATAAAATGGGAGAATCGAGAATTTTCAACTGGATCAATAGCATAATCAACAGGGTATAAGCTGTTGAAGAAATTAGACCCGTGACTAATTCTTTTTTGAGGTTATGCTCTTGAGGTTCTTTTTGGAAAATATCCTTAGAACCGAATTGCATCAAGAGAATTCCCACAATATTAGAGAGCCAGTATCCTATAATTGAACAAGGTAGAAGTAATTTTGGGGAAAGTAAACTACATACATACCCAAAACCATAAGCTATTGGCAGATTGAATAGTAGGTCATTCCACCAACATAATGGTGACAACAGATATCCCAGTACCAGAAAAAATCCACCTCTGAGTTTTTTGAAAATGTCTTTTTTGAACTCTTCTGGAGTAGACTGTTGTGATTGCCCTAGGGCTGTATCTCCTGTTACATTCAACTCTTGACTGACGTTTTGGACGCTTTCCATAAAAACCCACTATTCCTATCGGCTTAGTGTAGTTTAATATATAAACTAAAGCAAAGTCTAGTACAGGAGTGATAAGATTTTGGCTTTTTGATGCTGAAAGTTTTACCACTGCCTAGTTTCAGCAAAATAGTAAAAAGCAAAATTAAGGTTTAAATCAGCTACAAACTTGACAATATCTGATTTCTACCAGAGAAGCATGAGTCAGTTCGCTTCTTGCACAATCTGGTTTTTTCCTTCGGTATTTAAGTGAAATAGAACGATTTATAGACAATTGACACAATCAAAGCTATTTATCGCTCAATAAGTTGCAAAATCAAAATATATCTTTTTAAATCATAGCACACGATGAGATTTAAAACCGATACTGCAATAGCCAGACCCTCCTTAGGGTAGAGGTGCATAAATGTTGAGTGGCAAAATTTTTATGTTTTTGTATATAGCCGGAGCAGAAATTTGAACTAATAATAGCTACAATAAAATTACTGAGGCATCTTAATAGGAAAATGACAGATTTAACTCCAAATAGCACATTTTTAATAGCAGGAATTGTTTTTATAACGATTGCTGTCATTGGGCAATCTAAATTAGGTTTTATTGAAATTAATCCCGGTTGCTTTGGCAGATTTTTGGCTCTATTGATTGGGATTTCTAGTCTATTATATGCTTTAGGGATACTCAATTTTTCAGCCGGAACCCTTGACTTATTAAGAACTTCTCTGACAGAACAAATTAAACAGAGTATAAGTTCAATAAATGACCTTTTGCAAGGATCGTAATAGGTTTAAAAAGATTATTGCCGGGTGCATTACAATACTTTTAGGTTAAGGATAAAAGGTTAAACTGACTCCTTAACCTTTGAGAATATTCCTAATAATACGCTCCTACAAGACTGTAAATCAGACTAGCCATTACTAATAAAGTAACAATCACATAGATAAATTCTCGCTGTAAGAGGAAAGCCAATAGAGAAATAAAAACACGCACAATTGGAGTAGCAATTAGTAGTAAAAGTCCGAATTGAATAATGCCGCGTAGGCGTAGCCCATCGTAGGCATCGCTACCTGATAAAACTGCTTTTACTACACCTATTGGTGAGCGAAATTCCGATGGTTCTCCTCGAAAAAAGTGATAACCAGCAGGTTCAGCACCGTGATGAATCAAGTAGAGTATACCCCCCAGCAAAACGACAGCACTAGCTATCAAAACGCCATATTTCATGAGGTTACTGAGCAAATATTCTAATTGCTGCTCACTTGATGTTTTTGTCACATTCTTGTTAGCATCAATCTCACAGCTATTAGGCAATTGTGCTACTGTGCTAGTGGACTGTTCTAATTGTTCGATATTAGAGTCTGGATCTTTCTGCGGTAAGGTGAGTGTAACCACTTCCCGATCAGGCTGTGCCAGGAATGTCCAGCGAAAGCTACTATTAAATTTATACATTTTACAGCCCCCCTATTAAACTGTTGTAGACCATTTTCAAAGCCATTACCACTAGCACAAGACTGAAGATAATTCTCAATATTTGCGTTTTAGCGCCTGTCAGGACTCGTGCGCCCAAAAAAGCACCAGGTAATACCCCCAACATCACCGGCATGGATAGTCCTGGATCGATGTATCCTCGTGCTAGGTAAACTCCGGCTGATGCTGCTGCTGTCACACCGATCATAAAATTGCTAGTAGTGGTAGAAACTTTGAAGGGTAAACGCATGGCTTGATCCATCGCCAATACCTTGAATCCCCCGGAACCAATACCAAGCAACCCAGAAAGCACCCCAGCTATTAACATCACACCAAATCCCATTGGTACTGAATGAACTTGGTAAGACATCACTCCATCAGGAGTTGGATAACTGCTATTCAGTTTCAGATAATTTGCGATTGGATCTGCTGCTTCATCTTCAGCATGTTCTATTCTGGGTCGTTGTGAAAGGTATGCTGAATAAATGAGGACGATCGCTAGCACGATAGTTAGGGCTTTGACAGAGACAAAAGTAGCAATCATTGCTCCTGCGATCGCACCAATCGTTGTCGCTACTTCTAAAAACATTCCCAATCGCAAATTAGTATAGCCTTTTTTAATATACGTAGATGCTGCACCCAAAGACGTAGCAATTACAGATACCAGCGAAGCACCAACAGCGTATCGAATATCAACGCCAAATACTGAAGTCAATAAGGGAACAATTACTACTCCACCCCCTAACCCAGTTAGCGCCCCTAACAAGCCAGCGCTGAATGAACCAATCCAAATCAGTAATGAAAATTCTAAAATAGTCAAATTTAATTCCTCTTTTTTTTACATGTATATCAAGATGCTAAGAGATTTTTTGTATTCTTTAAAACTTAATTGGCAAGTTTACTACTGGCTACAGATATAGCTGTTCATAATTGTGTGTAATACCCTCTTACTTGAGTATTCACAAGTGAATTAATTCATTTAAAATCAGCAAAAAAATCACAAAAAAACACCGAGACTAAAAATATCTAAGAAAAATAACGGTCTCGGCTATGTCTACCGAAGTAATCACCCAAACTTGATATTATACCCACGTTAAACAAACTAATTTTCATAACTCAGATAGAATTGCTATAGTAAGCACTAGTACATAAATATTGATGATCTTTGAACTCTAGATGACTAAAGCTTATTTTCACATGTAGATTTCGACCATCTTGAGTTAGGTGAATAGATTCAAAACTGGAAGAGTCTTTTTGTCTAAGTTCCTGCCATTGTGAGTGCCAA
Source organism: Nostoc sp. ChiQUE02 (assembly GCF_034531305.2). NCBI lineage: Bacteria > Bacillati > Cyanobacteriota > Cyanophyceae > Nostocales > Nostocaceae > Nostoc > Nostoc sp. ChiQUE02. The sequence continues at coordinate 22,090 of NZ_JAVRBN020000048.1, read as the reverse complement.
GTTTCTGCGGGAAAATTTGGATCGATATCGTGAACAGTCATGGTCAGCAATTGTTCGCGAGAATAGCCTAAAATCCGGCAAGCCGCTTCATTTACATAAACCAACTGGGCATTTGAATTAACAAAAAAAATTGAATCTTTAAACCTGTCTAAATAAAATTGGCTTAACCGCAGTGCTGATTCTGCTTTTTGGCGATCGCTAATTTCCTGTTGCAAAAGTATATTTTGCTCAGTAAGTTGTTTTTGTAGCCTCCGGATAGTCAAGTTATTTTCTACACGGGCAAAAACCTCTTCTTCACTAAAAGGTTTGGTAATATAATCTACCCCTCCAACTGCAAAAGCTTTAACTTTGTCAAATACTTCATCCAAAGCGCTAATAAAAATTACCGGAATGTCGCGGGTTTTTTCCGACGCTTTCAAGTGTTGACAGACTTCATAGCCATTCATTTCTGGCATCATAATGTCAAGCAAAATTAAATCGGGCGGCGCAGCTTGTGCTGTTTTCAAAGCTGTTTGCCCGTTAATCACTCTCCGAATTTCATACCCAACCTGAGTTAGCATGGCAGATAAAAGTCGCAGATTATCAGGCGTATCATCAACAACAAGAATGTTTGCTTTTGGTAGCTGAACTTGATGGTTATCCATATTTATTAGAACTAATTTATAAAAGTAAATATTAAAAAGTCTTAGAGAAAAGAAGCTATTACCATGACTTTGCATAAAGAACATGAGCAGAGTACAGATGTCTAAAAACCCATTTATATAGCCACGCTACAGCTTATACTAAATCGTCTCACCTCTTAAGATTCACTTTATAAATCATTTCTTACGGTTGTGTTAAATCAATAACTTTATCAATCCGAAAGTTATTAACCCAATCAGACAGAGTGTTTACCAAAAGAGCAGATTCTTCAGGAATTTGCTCAAGCAAGCTAAAAATCAGCTTTTCATCAGTACACAGTGCTGCTTGGTGTAGCTGTGTCACCCACTCAGTGGGCATCTGAGCCAGCATCTCTTCTAATGATAAAAGTTTAAGGTCTGAATTTTCGGCAAATTCGTCTTTTTGGAGGGGTTTCTCTTCATATACATAACGCACCCCCAAATATTTAGACATCATATTCAAGATTACTTCCTCTCGGAAGGGCTTACGCACAAAATCGTTACAGCCTGCCGATAAAACTACAAAACGTTCCTCATCAAAAGCACTAGCAGTTAGAGCAATGATGACAGTAGCTTGACCCTTTAAAGTAGCTCTGATTTGTTTAGTGGCTTCATACCCATCCATCACAGGCATTCGCATATCCATCCAAATCAGTTGTGGTTCCCAAGCTTCCCAAAGGGTCACACCTTCTTGACCATTTTCAGCGTGACGTACCTCGAAGCCGAGGGATACCAGCATCTTGACTAGGAGTTCGCGATTTTCCCATTTATCTTCAACTACTAAGATTCGGTATTTTGGTTGATTAGGCTCTAAACCAATTACTCGTCGTTTTAGCTGTCGAATCGGAGCTTCAGCTACTTCTGCTAGGCTAATTTGGAGATCGAAAGAAAAAATCGTTCCTTGGCCCAAAGTACTGCTAACAGTAATACTTCCTCCCATTAGATGCACAAATTGTTGGCTAATGGTTAAACCCAAACCTGTTCCTTGCTGAGATTTCTGACCTGCTTCTGTTTGGACAAAGGGTTTAAATAACTTTTCAATTTCAGCAGGTGTAATCCCTGTCCCGGTGTCTTCGACTTCAAAATGAAGCCAGAAGAATGAGGGGTGGGAGTTTTTTATTACTTGTGCCCCCTCTTGCTGCTGTAGTTTACTTTCTTCCTTCATCCTAACTCGCAAACTAACGCCGCCTTCTTGAGTAAATTTGACAGCGTTACCAAGGAGGTTAATCAAGATTTGACGCAATTTACTTTCATCTGTGTGCACATATTTAGGAACTTCAGGCATACGCTCAAACATCAACTGTAAACCTTTGGATTCTGCTTTGAGTTGAAACATCTCTTCAAGTGAATCAAGTAGAGTGTACAAGTCAAAGCTATTATTGTTTAGTGTTGTTAAACCCGCCTCAATTTTGGACATTGATAACACATCATTAATCAAGGTCAGCAAATGTTCTCCACTGCGACTGATAATTTCTAAATGTTCCAACTGGGAAGCATTAATAGAGGAATCGCGGGTCATTAGCTGAGTGAAACCAAGAATACTGTTAAGAGGAGTACGAAGTTCGTGGCTCATGTTTGCGAGAAATTCACTTTTGGCACTGTTAGCAGTTTCGGCTTCTTTGGCTTTTACCTCCAATCTATGGCTGTAATTCTCTAACTGTTCGCCAGAGATTTTTAACTGTCGCGTTAGCCAAGACACTCCAATCAAGAGAAATCCCATTGATAAGAACCCCACTAGCATCATCGTCCCTGCCAATCGACGAGCCGGGGCAAAGGCTTCTTCCTGGTTCATCTCCACCATTAAGGCAAGGTCTTGGTCATTGAGCCAGCGATATACTCCAATTACTAGCACTCCGGCATAGTTTGGATAAAGTCCCTGGTCGCTAATTCCACTCATTGCTGCATCAATGCCTTGGCTGCTAACTCCTTGAGGAAAGTCTGGTGTTTTGTCTTTCTCTTTAGAAATAAAAGCGTTTTTAGTTACTAAAGAACCAACTAAATAAGTTTCGCCACTCTTTCCTAAGCCTGTACGTTCCCGCACAATCTGATCTATTCGGTCTAAATTTAAATCAGCTAAGAGAACGCCTTGGCGTACCTTGGCTGCGTCACGTAGAGGTGTTGCAAAAGTAACTGATGGCTTGCCAGTAATAGGTGAGACATAAAAAATGGGGGCAAAGGAGTCTCCTGGTTGAATCTGTTCAATATAGGTAATATTAGCTGAAATTTCATATTGACCTTCACGCTGTTTGTTAGTAGATAAAATAATCCGATTGCTACGGTCAAGAATGGAAATTTCTCCCAGGCTTGGCTTGATTTTAGCCATATTTGCGAGGTAATCTGAGAGAACTTTGTAAGCTTTACGATAATCTGCATCGGAGGCTTTGGAATTTAAAAGTATTTGAAAATTCCTTTGTACGTCTGGAAACTGAGTGACTAAGAGAAAGTCGCGTTGTTGGTCTTCAAACCAACGAGTAATTTCTTCTTCTTTAAGAGTGGCAGCAGCACTAAGTCGTTCAAAAGCAGCTTGCTTTAAAGCTTCCCTTGCATTGATGAAGGCAAAGCCTCCTACTACACCTACAGTCATCAAGGATAGGAATAAGAAGGAACTGGCAACTTTAATAGTTAGGTGCTGATTCCAGAACTTCATATATTTACAAATTGTTTCTTTTTTTTAAAGATATTTCTCTTTTTTCCTATTCATGCAGACAGCTTACTTCTTTAGTTAATATACAGCAGTTTTCTTTTGCATGAAATATAAAGCTATGAGTTTTGAGGCAGGAGATAGAACTCTTTATATCTAATTTTGAGTCCTGCATTTTGTACCTTACTTACTTGGAAACTGCTGTAAATAATGATTGATTACCATTGAGCAAAAATTTGTTTGATCCGCTTAATTGCTTCATCACTTGCTTGCTCTGGAGAAAATTTATCTCCAATTATTCGATTCAGAGCTTTTCCCCAGATATTCTCCTCTAAAACTACGCTGTATGCTGGGTTTTGCACATAATAAAACAGCCGGGTTGAACCTTCAGTCACGGTCTTGACCGCAGTTGAGACGTGTGGGTCAGTTGGATCTTTCCAAAACGGGTCTTGCCAAAGTGTTTTTATGACTGGTAAATTACAGCCTCCAGCAGCTTTCAGATACTTACCTATCACCTGTGATTGGATGAGATATGCAAGAAAATCCAAAGCTTTTTTCTGTTGCTGGGAATTGGCGAACAAAACTGCTTGTCTAAGTGTGAGTAGATAACGCATTGGCTGGCCGTTGGGTTTGTTAGGAAATTTTAAGATGCCAAGCTTATGACGATAGGTGTTGGCTACAAAAGTTAAAAACAGCTACTTTCCTTGGGTTCAGGGGCTTCATATCCTACTTGACTATTTTATCGACCAAGAAGAAGACCGCATAGGTGGGGATTTAAATTTCTGTGCTTACTATAATGATGGACAAGAAATAAGCGAACGGTTTGCTTATTTTCTTAAACAGGCTGATCGAGCTGTTTCTCATTTACCACATAAGCACTTTCATCGAATGATTAATCGAGCTTTATTAGGTGTTTATCTGGCTGATGAAAAAGTTAACGAACAAAAAAATATCAAAAAAACTGCAAAGAAAATTCTCCGTTCATGTGGCGGTTCATCACTCTTTTTTCTGTGGAATGTTATGATTATGGCTCGGATTCGGTATCGAAAAATCTTAGCATAAGTAGTTTGATGTATTAAACGATATAACTAACTAGACATTGGTTATAGATAACCAATCATATCCATCATCTGAAAGTTCAATATAAGTTTGTTATTTATTACTTGTCTAAAAAATAAGAAAGCAATTCATGAATCTGTAAAATTATTGGTATCCTTTTGAAAAGATGTTCATGCATAAAAACAAATTTTAATTAGATAAGGATAATTTGCTCATGTCTAAAATTGTAGTGCTTGGGGCAGGCCCAGCAGGGTGTTCCGCAGGTTATCACTTGGCTAAAAGCGGGCATCAAGTCATGCTTATAGATAAAGACTGTTTTCCGAGAGATAAGACTTGTGGAGATGGAGTCAGCCTTGGATCGGTTCAAGCATTATCCACAATGGGAATATATCCACAGGATATCAAACGTTTAGCCTCTGAGTACGCTCAAATCGATGGGTTTCTGCTCGGAGTTTCAAACGAGATTAGCCATCTGTGTCCCACTGAGCTTAAAGGCTATTGCATACCTAGATTTGTATTCGATAATCTTCTTTATGAAAAAGCAATCAATGCAGGGTGTGTGGCTCGAACGCAGAGGATTAGCGATATTGAACGCTATCACCAAGAACTTCATAGTGATTTTGATTACATAATAGATGCACGCGGTGTCTATGCAGGAGAAGCCAATGCGATCGCAATTAGAGCTTACTGGAGTATAAGAGTGGCAGATTTTCCCAAAACCTATCTCTCAAAAGCTCAAATTTACTTTGATAAAGCTTTTGGGGTTAATGGATATGGTTGGATATTTCCCGTAGCGGTAGACTCAGAATTAGTCAAGCTTAATGTTGGTGTGGGAGTGTGGCTAGATGAATATCAAAAGAACAACACAAACATTATTCGGCTTTTTAATGAATTTGTGCAGCGTAATCAGGCTACAAAAGAACTCTTAAGCCTAGTAGTTAGTCAGCAACAACCTAAAGCTTATCCCTTAGCTACTGCAAAACGAGCTAACACAGTCAGCTATGGCAAGGTTTTCAAAATTGGTGATGCTGCTAATCTGACAGATCCTTTGACTGGTGAAGGAATTGCAAATGCTATTCTCAGCGGCTTATACGTGACACAAGCGATTAATATGAGTACTAGTCCAGAATTAGCGTCTGAAAATTGGCAGCGTCTTTATCAGCTGTACTTTGAGCCAGACCTCGATGCTGGTTTACAGATAAAGTCTTTTAGGAAATTCTCATTTATAAATAAGTTATTAATCTGGCTGATGAATAGGAATAAGCCATTTGCAGAGCAGGTAACTTATACATTTGCGGGCTTAATTCCTTATAAAAGGCTACTTCCTTGACTCACGTGATGAAGCCATCATTTCTCTTCAAAATCTCCCTTGCATTTCAGTATTCGGCATCATAATACACAACAATATTCTAGTAGCTAGTACATAACACATAAACTGTTACTTGACGAACTGTACTGTAATAGCGATCGCGCCGTCTGAGCATTGCGCCTTAGGAATCGTTCATAAACCAAGTATTTCATCTACTGAATAAGACTATTTAGTTAATAACCTTCCTAAAGGCTGACTGTTCTTTATTTTTGCTTTGTCCGTAGGCAGACGATATCGATACATAAAAAGAGTAATATTTATTTGCTCTCGCTAAAAGGCTTGTGTGGATTTCATCCTAGCTGGTTGAAGCCGTGTTTCTTTATGAGTTTGGTAAGTAGTAATTATGCGTTGGCAAATAGGTCGTCGGAGTACGAATGTTGAAGATCGGCGTGGGATGAAGATTTCCGCTCCTGTCGTGGGTGGAGGTATTGGAGCAACACTCATATCGCTACTGGTTTTACTATTGGGTGGCGATCCGAGTGTTCTTTGGCAACAAGATTCTCCACCAAGTGATAGCCCGATAGCTGAGTCACCTCAAACAACAGGGTCTCAAGCTCAAGATCAAATGGCGGATTTTGTATCTGTTGTACTGGCTGATACAGAAGATACATGGAGTGAGTTGTTTCGGCAAGACGGAGAAACTTATGTAGAACCAAAGTTAGTTCTTTACTCAGGAGCGGTGGAGTCTGCTTGTGGATTTGCACGTTCAGCAGTTGGGCCATTTTATTGTCCGCGCGATCAAAAGGTATATATTGATTTGAGTTTTTACCGCGATTTGAAGACTCGATATCAAGCACCTGGAGATTTTGCTCAAGCGTATGTGATTGCTCATGAAATTGGGCATCATGTTCAAAATTTACTTGGGATTTCGCAGCAAGTTCAAACCTTGCAGAACCAAGTGAATCAGACACAAGCAAATCAGCTTTCTGTGCGATTAGAATTACAAGCAGATTGTTTTGCAGGCGTTTGGGCAAATCATGCTCAACGCTCACGGCAAATTCTGGAGACAGGCGATATTGAAGAAGCATTGAACGCTGCTAGCAGTATTGGAGATGACCGCTTGCAAAAACAATCTAGAGGCTATGCTGTGCCAGAATCTTTTACACATGGTAGTTCAGCCCAAAGGGTTCGTTGGTTTAAACAAGGTATCCAAACGGGCGATCCTCAGCAATGTAATACTTTTGCTAATAAAAACTCCTAACACATTTTCAAGAGACGAAGAGTTTTGCTTTGATTTAGGTTAATAAAAAGACAAAACTCTCTCAAGTTATAGATGCATCCTATGCTGTGGAGGATTTTTTGATTCTACTAGGTAAACAAATTATTAGAAAAATCAGAAATTTTCCGCTCTTTACCTAATTCCCTGTCCCTTTTACTTAGAGAGAAACAACTCTTAAGGTTATCTTGTTAGTAGATAAATAGTCTTAGAATAACAATGGCAAACATGGATAACACGAACAAAGCTGATAATACTAAAAATAATTTGGATCAGGAGACAATAGAGACTAAAACTGATATGCGTTCATCATCTAACGAACTGATAGAGATAAATAAAACAATTAATATAGATGGTCAGCGTCCAGTTGATCCAAGTGACATTCAAATTAAGGAAACAATTAATATAGATGGTCAGCGCCCAATTGCGAAGGATGAAAACCATTATGATAAAACAATTAATATAGATGGTCAACGCCCGATTGCTAAGAGCGCTTTTCAAGAACATGACATGCTAAATGTAGACGGTCAACGTCCAATTGACCCTAGTGATTTAGAGGTTGAGGACATTTTTGAGATAGACGGTCAACGTCCGATCGCTAAAAGTAATTTTCAAGTTCAGGATACTCTAGAGATAGATGGTAGTCGCCCAATAGTTTCAGATAACACTGTTGATTCGGAAATACCAACAGATTATGTAGACTAAAATCACGACCTTCTTATGTCTATTAGCGATGGCAAAGACCTTGGCACTTGATATGACCAGTCCTAATTTTTGCGGCATAGCCTAGCATAATGTCATCGCTAGGTTCATTATTTGATGATATGGCACGCCGAGGGATCAAGGATATACGTATTTTTTGGGTAGTTGCTCTTTTTCCCTTGTTAGGGCCATTAATATATCTGTGTTTACGTCCTTCATTACCAGAAAGTTTTTATTTAAAAGAGCGTGACACAACAGTAAATAGCCCGTTATGGCAATAACTTCAACCTAATCAGAAAGTTTTTCCGCCCATTAGGGACGGGGTATGCACTAATGACCAATACAACTCTTGGAGAGACTGCACTTCGACATGGTTCGACTCCCTTCCCTACGGGACGCTACGCGTAGCTTGCTTCCCCGGAGGGGTACGACTGCGCTCAGGGCAAGCCGCTCACCAGCCGCTCGCCAAGGTTTACCTCGGCATCGCCCTTCTCTACGAGAGGCTGCGCTCAGAACAGGATCGGCATGAGTCGCTCAGTACAAGTGACTAATGACTATTTAATCAAGTCTAGGGCGATATCTGACGACAAGCTGCCTTTAGCATATATAAGGACGGAGTAAATCGACGGTAAAAAACATCAAGCGGATTAAAGGTGATTTTGCGGGTCTTTTTCGCTATCGAGTTGGTAACTGGTGAGTTGTTTATCAGGTGGATGAAGAACAGTAGCTAATTACTATTTTACTGGTAGCCCATCGGAGCAATGTATATCGGTAAGTGTGTGGTGTGTCTCAAGTATTAATGTGGATATAGGGACAGCACAACAACTTGCATTACAGGAAATACTGATGGAACGTTCAAAATTAATTGCCATTCTTACAGGTGCGATTTCTGTCATTTTAGCGATCGCCTACCTCATCCTAGTCCAACTCCTAGACTACCGGGACATGAAACCCGCCCCCATTAGTCAAGTTGTCTCGCCACCTGCTATTACTATCTCTCACTGGCCGGTTGACAAAATCACACAAATATAATTTGCATCTAGTCGATTTGTAGAGAAGCAATCAATCGCGTCTTTTGTCATTTATATAGCGTTTCCTAACCAAATGAGTTACCTCATAGCCCCCTCCTCGCAAGCGGGGAGGGGGTTGGGGGTGGGGTTCTTTCACCTCACAAGGGCCAATAACCGCTATATCAATTGATAAAACTAATGATAACTATTGATTCATCCCTCACTCAATGCATAAATAAGAATAAATACCTATTATTCATTGCTTGAATAGTTCATTATATAAGAAATAATTAGAGTTGTTATCTCAAATTTATTTAGTTAAATAATTCCATTTGGACAGATATAACGGTAAGCTATTTCTAACAAAATTAAGCAAAGATAAATTTGCCTTACCTGCAATCGCTGGGTAACAGGGATCAACGCCAGTTGATTTAAAACCCATAATTTTTAATGAAAATCTAGAGGTAAGTTGATGGCTCAGTTTCTACTTGAGACTGTTTGGCTAGTTCCGTGCTATGCCTTAATCGGTGGCTTGTTAGCCGTACCTTGGTCGCCGGGGATCATTCGTCGCACAGGGCCAAGACCGGCGGGTTATCTAAACTTGGTGATGACATTTTTGGCGTTTGTGCATAGTGCGATCGCCTTACAAGCAACTTGGAATCAGCCACCCCAAGCAGTATTTATTCCTTGGTTATCTACGGCTGGTTTAGACCTCACCATTGCTTTGGAAATATCCTCGGTGAGTGTCAGCGCTTTGGTTGTGATTACTGGCTTGAATTTGCTGGCGCAGATTTATGCGATCGGCTACATGGAAATGGATTGGGGTTGGGGACGCTTCTATTCCTTATTAGGATTATTTGAAGCGGGATTATGTGCCCTTGCTTTGTGTAATAACTTGTTCTTCAGCTATGTAATTCTGGAAGTCCTGACGCTGGGAACCTACTTACTAGTCGGCTTATGGTTTAGCCAGCCCTTAGTAGTCTCAGGTGCAAGAGATGCTTTCTTAACCAAACGGGTGGGAGACTTATTCTTGCTGATGGGCGTGTTGGCATTATGGCCCCTCGCCGGAACTTGGAATTATACAGAATTAGCTGAGTGGGCGACTACTGCGAACGTTAACCCGACAGCAATTGCACTTGTAGGTTTAGCCTTAATTGCCGGGCCGATGGGTAAATGTGCCCAGTTCCCTCTGCATCTGTGGTTGGATGAGGCGATGGAAGGCCCAGTTCCCAGTACAATTTTGCGGAACTCGGTAGTAGTAGCTAGTGGTGCATGGGTGCTGATTAAATTGCAACCTGTGTTAAGCCTGTCGCCCATAGTTTCCTCCGCTATGGTGGCGATTGGGGTAGTGACAGCGCTAGGTGCTTCTTTAATTGCGATCGCTCAAATCGATCTTAAACGCTGCCAATCCTATTCTGTCAGCGCATACATGGGTTTAGTATTCATCGCCGTGGGAACGCAACAATATGAAGCGGCGCTATTGTTAGTCCTCACTCACGCCATATCCGCAGCCTTGTTGGTGATGAGTACCGGGGGAATTATTTGGAATAGCATCACTCAAGATGTTACCCAATTAGGCGGATTGTGGACACGTCGCCCGATTTCTGCGATCGGCTTTATCATCGGTACTTTAGGATTAATTGGTTTTCCACCCTTGGGTAGCTTTTGGGCGTTGATGCAACTAGCAGACGGATTGTGGGAAACACAACCTTGGTTAGTGGGAGTAGTGATAGCGGTAAATGCTTTAACAGCCGTAAGTTTAACCAGAGAATTCGGTTTAGTTTTTGGTGGTAAAGCTACACAAATGAGCGAGCGATCGCCTGAAGCACACTGGCCAATGATTTTACCAATGATGATTCTACTTGGCTTCAGTCTACATCTTCCTTTAGTGTTGCAAAGCTTATCACTTTTACCCGATTGGGTAACTCTAAATAAAGATGTCGCACTACTTTTAATTTGGTCGAGTATTTTCGGTTGCAGTATAACTGGCGTGATTTATTTAGGCAATATTCCTAAACCGATTCGCCTCCCTTGGCAAGGTTTACAAGATTTACTGGCATACGACTTTTACACCCCCAAACTCTATCGGATGACCATTATTTTCAGCGTTGCCAAAATTTCCCAAATTGCCGATATGGTTGACCGCTTTGTAGTCGATGGCATCATTAATTTCGTGGGTTTATTTTCGCTCTTAGGTGGCGAAGGTCTCAAATACAGCACTTCTGGACAAACCCAGTTTTATGCCTTAACTGTTCTTTTAGGAGTAGGCGTTTTAGGAATGTGGGCAACTTGGCCATTTTGGGGAGTGCAGTTTTTAAGTTTGATTTTTCAAATTTCGACACTTGGGTAGCAGTAACTATCCTACTAAAAGTTAACAGTTTAATATTGTGAGGATAATTCCATGAGCATACAACGTCCCCAGATTAATTTTTCCAGAAGAGGTTTATTCAAGTTTGGTGCAGGTGCGATCGGTACAGGTGTATTGACAGCCGGACTTAGCTCAAACTTACTTGCAGCCGAAAAAAAAGCCCCAGCAGAAGATAATATTACTCCCGATAAAGCACTGCAAGAGTTATTATATGGAAATGAAAGGTTTGTCAAAGCAAAACGTCGCAGTCCCAACCAAACCTATTCACGTTTAGTCGAAGTTGCCAAAGGTCAAAAGCCTTTTGCTTCTATTCTAGGCTGTGCAGATTCACGAGTGCCTTCAGAGATTATTTTTGACCAAGGACTTGGAGATTTATTCGTCTGCCGTGTAGCTGGTAATATTGCCACGCCAGAAGAAATTGGTAGCCTAGAATTTGGTAGTTTAGTATTAGGTTCCAAAGTCATACTGGTAGTAGGACATAAAAGATGTGGTGCGGTAGATGCTGCAATCAAAGGCGCTCAAGTACCAGGACAAATTGGCAGTTTGCTTGAGGCGATTAAACCAAGTGTAGAAAGTTCAAAAGATCAACCAGGAGATAAGCTAGAAAATGCTTGTAAAGCAAATATTATAGCACAAGTTAAAAAATTGAAATCCTCGCCAGTTTTATCTGAGTTAATTAGTACAGACAAGCTGAAAATAGCTGGTGGTTATTACGATTTAGATACTGGCAGAATCACTAGAGTCGTTTAGCTTTTTAAATCTCGTTCCTAGTTTCCGGCTAGGAATGCTAATTCGTGAGGCAAACCCTCACGAATTCGCGGCAGTAGTACAATAACATGCGTTTTCAGCCGGAAACTGGGAACGAGGAAAATTTTCTAAAATCCCAAATTACCATGTTAAGTGTTTTGATTTGGCTCCCAATTTTAGCCGCTGCTCTCATAGCAATATTACCTGTAAGTTTTCCTAAATATCGCATTCGTTTAATAGCATTAATCTTTTCCGGGATAGTTCTCTTTTGGAATCTTTTTATACTGCTAAAATTTGACATTAGCAATCCTGGAATGCAATTTCAAGAGTATTTACCTTGGAATGAAACCCTTGGCTTGAGCTATGAATTAGGTGTTGATGGGCTTTCTATCTTGATGTTGGTGTTAAATAGCCTGCTCACCTGGATTGCTATTTACAGCAGTAGTCAAGAAACTGAACGTCCCCGGCTGTTCTACTCCATGATTTTATTAGTTAGTGGAGGAGTTGCAGGTGCTTTTTTAGCAGAGAATTTGCTGCTATTCTTCCTGTTCTACGAACTAGAATTAATCCCTTTCTACTTACTAATTTCCATTTGGGGAGGAGCAAAACGGGGTTATGCTGGGATTAAATTCCTGATTTATACTGCTGTTTCGGGAGCATTAATTCTGGCAACATTCTTGGGTATGGTGTGGCTGAGTGGTTCTACCAATTTTGCTTTTGATGCAGTCTCTACAGACAACCTGTCAACAGCAAAACAAATCCTTTTACTAGCAGGAATAGTGTTAGGTTTTGGGATTAAAATTCCCTTAGTTCCCTTCCACACTTGGCTACCAGATGCTTACGTTGAGGCTTCAGCGCCAATTGCCATTCTTCTCGGTGGCGTGTTAGCAAAGCTGGGAACTTATGGATTGCTGCGATTTGGGTTGGGTATGTTTCCCCATACTTGGAGTATTATTGCACCGACTCTGGCAATTTGGGGAGCAGTCAGCGCCATCTATGGGGCAGTAATTGCGATCGCTCAAACAGATATCAAGCGCATGGTAGCATACAGTTCCGTCGGTCACATGGGCTATATCTTGTTAGCTGGTGCTGCTAGTACTCCCTTAGCACTCGTTGGTGCAGTCGCCCAAATGTTTAGCCACGGTATCATTTTGGCGATTCTCTTCCATCTGGTGGGAGTTGTAGAAGCCAAAGTTGGTACGCGCGAGTTAGATAAACTCAATGGTTTAATGAGTCCCATACGCGGTTTACCCCTAATTAGCGCCTTACTAGTTTTAAGTGGGATGGCTAGCGCAGGTATTCCCGGTTTAACAGGATTTATCGCGGAATTTATTGTCTTTCAAGGTAGTTTCTCTGCCTTCCCCATTCCAACAATTTTGTGTATAGTGGCTAGTGGCTTAACCGCAGTTTATTTTCTCATCCTCCTCAACCGCACTTGTTTTGGCAGACTCGATAACATCGCCTACTATCCCAAAGTTCTTTGGTCTGAGAAAATACCAGCTTTAATTTTGGCAGCCTTTATCATCTTTTTGGGAGTACAACCCACTTGGTTAGTGCGTTGGAGTGAATCCACAACTACAACAATGGTAGCTGCAATTCCCCCCTTAGAAAAAACCGTAATCTCTGAAGTAGCGCTGAAATAGGAAATAGATCAAAACACTTGTAGAGACGGCGATTTATCGCGTCTCAAAACCTATCCTCTAGACGCGATAAATCACCTCTCAAAATCTATTTCTCCAGACGCGATAAATCACCTCTCAAAACATATCCTTAGACGCGATAAATCGCGTCTCTACAAATTGACGATTACCATGACAGCAATTAAAACAGCAATTAAATTACCTCCTTCCAAGCACGAATTTGCTGAAGTAATCCATCGCTTAGAAGCAGGCGGTGCAATGTTACCCGATACTCCAGAAAATTTGATGCAAATCATCGGTTTATACAAAGCTTATGCTGTGCCGATGGATTTTTACTGGCGTGACCTACTTTATATTGCCGAACAAGAATTTTTAAACCCGCTTCCCTTCTTTAAATACTTCTTACCCAAAGAGTATTTAGAACTGCATAATCATTACGCTGGCGATGATGCCGATTTGCGAATTTGGCGCGGCGAAGCTACTGCACATCCAGAACTTTTGGCATTTATTGAAAAGGGTGAAACCTTCAAAATGCCAAAGTTGTTGCATCACTTGTTCCACGATCGCATTAACATGGAATTTGCGGAAGCTTGTATGCGGGCGATGTTGTGGCACAGAGGGATGGGTGGACAATTTGACCCTTACCTAGATTCTGAAGAATACAAAGCCAACGCTGACCGGGCAATTAAAGCTTACTTCCAAGGCAACCCTGTAATGCTGGGACTTTACAAGCTGTTCCCAGATATGTTTTTGGAACAGTGCCGCCAGATGTCATACTACGCAAATCTGGGCTTATTCTGGGAAGTCATGGCCCCAGTGTTCTTTGAAATGTCCGACCGCTATGATGAAGGCACTATTAGCAGCGTCCCAGAGGCGATGAGCTTCTTAGTTAATGGTATATTTGCGATCGCAGGTCGTCCCATTTACCATCATGTTTATATTCGTGGCGAATGCTACGAAATTGTCCCCAAATCCAAGGGTTTCATGTGGCTATACGAAGCTGCATTACCCTATGTAGAAGCAGTTTTCTATCGCACCGCACCCTTCCGGGGGACAAAATCTTATAATGCCCAAGCGCGTCAAGTGCCAGAAAATCAGAAAGACTTTCACTATGGCATTCTTTACGCTGATGTATTCCCCGTCGGTACTGCTGGCATTCCCCCCACCTTGTTAATGCAAGATATGTTGCATTTTTTGCCACCATATCTTGTTGATTATTACAGCCAACATTGTCGGGGTGAAGAAGATATGTTGATTCAGTTGGGAGTGAGTTTTCAACGGTCAATGTACTGTGTCACTTCTGCGGTAATTCAAGCCTTGCGAACTGCACTTTTATATCCTTTAGATGATCCAAATCCTAAGCATTTACAAGCCAATCGGGATTTTTTTGAGATGCAGCTAAATCGCTTTACTCGCCCCGAATATAATATTCGTGATGCTGCTCGTTTGGGGAGTATTCAAAGTCAAGATTATAGATAAGAGATCCTCCAACCCCCTTAAAAAGGGGGGCTTTTTTTTACTCATGGGGGATCTTATTACTACTAGTCAATCTATATTCTTATTAACTAGATAAGACTCCTGCAATACTCGTCAATTCCATAATTTTTTCAAACTGAAAATCATGAGCTAAATTCTTGATAAAATTTTGTAGCACCGCATTTTCTGAAGGGATTTGCTCAATCAATTCTAAAATCAGGTCATCACTGCATTGGGCTGCGGCAGTATACACCTGTTTCACCCATTCCGGTGACATTTCAGATAATAAAGGAACTAAATCCGTAAGCTTCAAGATTGATTTTGTGCCTTGTTGTGTCGCATCTGCTATTTGATAGCTTTCTTCTTGATAAACATATTGAACTCCTAAATATTCGCTCAATTTTTCTAATAATTGTTCCTCGCGGAAAGGCTTGTTAATATAATCATCACAACCCGCTTTGATCATGGCCTCTCGTTGTTCCTCAAAAGCATTAGCAGTTAAGGCAATGATAATGGTTTTACAATTTTGTATTTGTGATTTGAGATTTTCGCTTGAGGTTTCTTCTCTAACTTTAATAATTCTTGTGGCTTCGTAGCCGTCCATAATTGGCATCCGCATATCCATTAAGATTAGGTGTGGTTGCCATGTCTGCCAAAGTGCGATCGCTTCGCTGCCATTTGCTGCTTCTTGTACTACAAAGCCGATAGATGTCAGAATTTTCACTAGCACTAAACGGCTGTCTATGGAGTCATCAACAACTAAAATGCGGTATTCGCTTTGATTGGGCGCTAAACTAATAACTTGGCGTCTAGTTTGCTTAATCTGGATTTCGCTAGCTGCGGCGAGACCAATTTGAATATCAAAAGCAAATTTACTTCCCTTACCAATAGTGCTAGTGACGCTAATATCTCCTCCCATTAGTTGCACATATTTGCGGCTAATTGCTAAACCTAGCCCTGTTCCCTGTTGCGATTTCCTTCCGGTTTCAGTTTGCCCAAAAGCTTCAAACAGCAAGTTAATTTCTTGTGAGGCAATACCGCGACCAGTATCTTGTACCTCGAAAATTAGGAATTGGGCACTTGTACTGAGCGGAGCCGTTGGCGCAGCCTCTCCAAGAGTTGTATTGGGCACTGGGCATTGGGGATTAATTATTCTCCTCTGCTCCCCTGCTCCTCTGCCCCCCTGCTCCCCTGCTTCCCAGTCCCCAGTTTCCATCCCCACCCGCAGCGTTACCCTCCCAGTATCGGTAAATTTGATTGCATTTCCCAGGAGGTTAAGCAAAACTTGACGCAGTTTACTTTCGTCAGCTTGGATGTACTGGGGAAGGTGAGATGTATATTCAAATACTAATTCTAATCCTTTGGAGGTAGCGCGGAAGCCCAACATCTCTTCGAGGTTTTCCAAGAGGCGAATTAAGTCAAAACTGTTGAGATTTAATGTGATTCTGCCGGCTTCAATTTTAGACATTTCCAAAATGTCGTTGATTAAGTTGAGGAGATGTTCGCCAGCACGATTGATGATTGCTAGATTTTGCTGATGTTCAGTGGATAAAGCATGATCGTGGCTCATAACTTGGGTAAAACCAAGGATGGCGTTGAGTGGGGTACGCAGTTCGTGGCTCATGTTGGCGAGGAATTCACTTTTGGCACGGTTGGCAGTATCAGCAACGATCACAGCTTCTTGTAATGCTTGTGACTGCCTTTGAGTTTGCGCTAGCAATTGTGCCTGCTGTAAAGCAACACCCAACTGATTACCAATTTGAACTACAATGTTGATTTCTCCTGGTTTCCATTGGCGGGGATCCGAATTTTGATAACTCGCCAATAATCCCCAAAGCTGAGTACCATACAAAATGGGGACAATAATGTAGGCTTTTGCCTGAAAGCGCTCTAAGAGGTTGATATAAGCAGGATGAAACTCAGCGTTATAAATGTCTGGAACACAGCGGAAACCTGCACCTGGGGTTGCTTGCAGATAAGGATCTTCCAACTGGTTATCCACGCTATCCAAAATTTTCGCTAGGCAGCGCCCATCTTGTAAGACACCTTCTGTGAGATCGGAGTGATTGTTGTGTTCTTCTATTAGAGAAATCCAACCGTTACCCACCGACTCGGAAACAAATTCGCCATTCCAGTGGGGATTGAAACGATAGACAACAACCCGATCGCAGTTGAGTACTTGCCGTAATTCTTGGGTTGTAGCCGCAAATATAGTCTCTAAATCCAGTGTTTGGCGCATCCTTTGAATCACTTGGGCGATCGCTCTTTCTCGTTCTGCACTCTCACGCAAGGCTTCTTCTGCCAATTTTCTTTCGGTAATATCTGTAATTGTACCGATGTAGCCTTTAATTTCTCCATGTTCGCCAATTTCAGGCAATGCTTGAGCAATTACCCAGACAACTGCGCCATCAGAATGTAAGAAGCGATACTCACAATTTGACGGGACTTTCCCTGCGGCTGCTTCATACCATAAACTCAGCACGCGATCGCGGTCTTCTGGATGTAAAGCATTTGTCCAACCTTTCCCCAAAGACTCTTGTAGAGAAAGTCCGGTAATCTGAGTGCAGCGCTGATTTAAATAGAACCAATTGCCATCTATATCTGCGTAAAATATACAAACTGGTGAGGCTTCTGCTAAAAGTTGATATCGCTGCCTACCTTCCTGCAAAGCCAGTTCTGCCAGTTTAGCATCGTTGATGTCTGCCCAATAACCAACACATTCCATTGGGTTACCAGCTTCGTCACGGATTAACCTCATCTTTTCGTAAAACCAGTGATAAGTTCCGTCAGCGTGTAACCAGCGGTATTCGTAGGAGCTGTATTCTCGTTCAATAAGCTTATTAAATTTCCCCAAGATGAGTTCAACATCTTTTGGATGGACGCGATGGAGCCAGAAACTAGGATTTTCGAGAAATTCCCGCGCTTCGTACCCAACCATTGCCTTAACGTTCTTACTAATAAAGGTAGTGCTAAAATCTCCTGAGTTTTTTTTGCTGCTATAAATGACCACAGGGCTAGAAGTGAGCAGATATTGCAGACGTTCGTTAGCTAAACGCAGTTCTTGTTCGACAAGTTTGCGATAGCTAATTTCTACTAGAACAGTGCCTATACCAGAGGGGCGATCGTCTTCACCAGGTATGGGAAAATAAGAAGCTAAGAAGTGGCGGATAATATCTGGTTGTTTAATTGATGCGGCGCTTAATTCCTGATTGAGAATGGGTTGACCAGTCAACAGAACCTGTTGATAGATTGGTTCTACTAAGGGGGCGATATGGGGTAAGACTTCATGGATGGTTTTGCCAATATGATCTTGCTGGGGTAATCCATTAATCTCCGCCAGCAGTTGGTTGATTTGCACAAACCGCAGCTGGTTATCTACAATATTCATGCCAACCGGAGCACTGCTAAAAAAGGCATTGAGGCGAGCTTCTCTGAGTGCTAGTTCTTGTTCTAGGGTTTTGCGCTCAATCAACCCACCCAACTGAGCAGCAACTGCACTGACTAGCAAGAGCAAACGTCTATCTACCAATACTGAGCTACGTTTAAAAAACACTAAAACAGCTAATACTTGCTTCCCAGCTAGGATGGGAACACCAAAACCAGCTTTTAATCCCACCTTTGCTGCTTGTTGCGATCGCAAAAAAACTGGTTGTGTAACTTTAGATACATCTTCTATCCATTCTGGTTGCTGGCTTTGCCAAACTCTTCCTGTTAGTCCCAATCCCAGAGTAAATTTCACAGTTTGGCTTTGGCGACAGAATTCTGCTAAACTGCTCTCCTCACTATACCAGCCGAGACTGTGTTCTAAAACAGTCCCATCTTCATTAGGTATCCATGCTTCACCAAAATCCCAGCCAATGGTATGACAAATTAAGCGCAAGACGACTGCTAAGGCACAGTTGACATCATTGGCGCGAGTGATGGCTTGGGTTGTCAATAGCAGCAAACGGCTTTCATTTTCTGCCTGCTTGCGTTCGGTAATATCTTTTGCTGTGCCCAGTACGTACCATTGCCCATCAATCTCGATCATTTCCGCACTCAACAGGGTTGTCCTGATTTCTCCTGTTGAAGTGCAGACATCAATTTCATAATTGCGGATGGCTTTTGTTTCTTGTAGGATGTTGGTGAGGAAATTATATTCTTCTGGATTCACCCAAATATTCAATTCTTGATCGGTGCGATCGATGACCTGAGATCGAGAATAACCAAAAAACCGACAAAAGCTGTCGTTAACTTCGATGTAGCGGTTGTTGGGAAGAGTAATTAAGGCAATTGGATCAGGAGATGACCGAAAAGCTGATGCTAATTTTTCTTCAGAAGCCCGTCGCGCTGCTTCTGCGCGTTGGCGTTCTTTTGCCTCCAGCACCAAAGATACTAAATTTCCCAGAGAACGAGCGAAATTTTGGTCTTCTAGCGTCCAATGATGAGTAACTCCCACTGCCTCCAGACATAAAACTCCTACGGTCTTTCCCTCCAGCCTGATGGGTGTATCGAGTATAGAGGTAATGCTTAATCTTGAGTAAAACGCAGAAAATTCTCTAGTTCTGGGATCGGTATGGGCATCATCTGCGGCGATTGGTTGGTCTTGCTGCAAAGCTGTAAAATAAACTGGATAGTCTGCTGCTGATAAGGAAAGTCCTTCACTATGTTGATTGCGACTGGCCTCAAATAGATCAAAACACTGGATTTTCATGCCTGTTTTGTCATACAGCCAGATACTAGCTCGTTCCATCCCAATATTCTTGACAGCTGTTTCTGTGATTTTACTCAAAGCTGTTTTTAAGTCACCCTGATAAAGCGTTTGATTTTGTGCTAATTGTGTTAGCACAAAATTATCATTGCGGAGCTTAATCGTGCTTTCTTGGAGTAATTTTTCTACTCCTCGACGCTGTGTAATATTACTAGCAGTGCCTGTCATACCTATAACCACACCCTCTTCATTGCGTAATGCGATCGCATTAAACATTAGATAAAGTAAAGTACCATCTTTAGCTACACAGCTAGTTTCATGTTGGAAAATAGGCTTTCCCTGAAGAACACGCTCAAAGGCTACTTTATCCTGAGCAACTTGTGTAGGCGAGATGAAATCAGTCAAGGCACGCCCGATCATTTCTTCGGGTTCGTAGCCATAAATCTGCTTGACTGCCGGGTTAACAAAGGTAATTAGTCCATCAATATCCACCGACCAGATCATATCCTGGGATGTCTCTACTAAGTGGCGATACTGACTTTCACTCTTCTTCAGAGCAGCTTCGACTAAAAGGCGATCGCTTTGGTGAACTTGTCTACAAAAGTCTTTGTCAATGCTAACCGGAATTTCTTTAAAAATCTCTTCTATTTGTCTGTTACGAATATTTAACTCAACTGCAACCCGTTGATGTTCTTTAATTTCCTGTTGCAGTTGGGCATTTTTTTCTTTTAACTGTTTTTTCAGCTTTTGGAGAGTAAGTTGATTTCGTATACGTAATAAAACTTCTTTAGTTTGGAACGGTTGATTAATATAGTCAATATCGTCTAAATCAAAGATGTTTGCTTTTTCAGCTAATTCATCTAAAATACCGAAAAAAATAATCGGGATATCTTGAGTTTTCTGGTTAGCTTTCAAATGTTGACAAACTTCATATCCATCCATTTTTGATATGAGAACGTCTAGCAAAATCAAATCAGGGGGAGAAGTCAACGCTGTATTGATTGCCAATTGTCCAGAAAGGGCACTTTGCACCTGATAACCTTGGTGTTGAAGGATGTCTGATAAAAAATTTAAATTCTCTAGCTTATCATCAACTAATAAAATTTTTATTTTTTGAGCATCCATACCAGTTACTAAGTTAATTGTCAATCAGGAATAAATTATTGAATCAAACTGAACATGAAATCAAAAAGCAAAACTCTGTTAGTTACAAGATTGTAAATAAAATCATCGTCGCTTACCACTATACTTCGGCGCAGGGTGTAGAGTATTGGTATCAAAAAGAAAGGCAAGAGGTGAAGCAATGCGATCTTCTTCCTACAGCCCTTCTCCTAAAGGACGCGCTACGCGTAGCTTGCTTCCCCTTAGGGGTATGGGCATCCTACGGCATCTCCCATAAGAGACTTCCAAATAAAAAAATAATCAATCGCAGAGTGAACAGGGGGAGCAGGGGAGCGGAGGAGGGTTCTTATATAAATAAATTCCGGCGTTGCATAGTTGGGGGATGATTTAGCAACTTCCAAAATTCTCCCCCTGCTTCCCCCGCTTGCCTTAATTCATCCCACTGTTCTGCAACGCCGGAATTTGGCCGTTGCAGAACAGTGGGATGATTTTGGAACTTGCATAAAAATAATCACCATGTCTTCGTTTCTTTGCATCTTTGCGTCAGTTTCAATCATCCCCTTATTCAGCAACGCCGTAAAAAGTTGGTAGAGGAGGAACGCCACGACCAGTTGAACTTTTCTGTATTTGCTGTTTTATCCAAATTATTGAGTATCAAACTATGAAGAACACACTAAGTTTTGTATGCATACATTTATTGCTAAATAATGTAAAGACTATGCAAAAAAGTGTATTAACATCTAACTAGCTATGTTAATATGTAGTAATTGTAGGGTTATTTAGATGTTCCTTATTTTCAAGCTAAACACCCACGGGCAATAGCCCACAAAAACGGTATAAAAATATCTTTCCTTATTCCCTGTCAACTGTTGCCTATTTTCAAGATAGTAGGACTTACGCATTGACAAAAAACCAAATATGAAATGTAGGTTTTAAGAATTCAAGCTTCATTTTTCGTCGCTTGTTCACAGATTTCTATTGAACAAAGATGATTAAAAAAGCCTGAGAATGACTGATTTTTCGGAATACACACCCTTGTAAAACAGTACAGTACCTAAGGCTAGCCCCTTCAAGGTGATTGGTAAAATCTGCACCAACAGCGGTACTCCTCTCGGAGAACCCACAGATTAGCCACTGTTCCGAACTTTCTCTGTGCCTATATGGTTCAAAAGTAATTTTTTTAACTTTTTTAGGCGGATAGTACACATAGTAAAAAGCAATTCTTGTCCAAAAATTTTATCCACCTTGAAAGGGCTAGTACAATGTGCCGGAAGTTTGCCCAACCTTGTCTGGTTAATTGAGATAGTAGGTGGATTTACGCCATGCTGTAATTGCCCGACGTATTAGCTATGGGACTCGCACACCAGAAGGCAGTTTAGCTTATTGCTCTG
>NZ_JAVRBN020000047.1:0-44501 GCF_034531305.2 Nostoc sp. ChiQUE02 | reverse complement strand
AAACGGGCAACCAACTTTCTAGGTGCAATTTATCTGGCTGCTTCTGTCATCTGGCTCAATTGATGACACGCCCTAGCTTTTTAATAAAATTTGTACTTTTTCTAATTTAATTATTTCACCTTGAGATTTATATATTTCAACAGCTTTATGACAATTTATGTCTCCTAGAAAAAGGGTAGCTTCTCGTGCGTAATATTGATAACTTTGCTTGCAAAAATTCTATATCAATGTCAACATCTGACTCAGTTTTCATCGCTTGAAATCCCATACTTCTGCTGCATTTCCCGTTTACATTTCGAAACAGAACATGTTTGACCTGTGTTTACGTCCTTCAGTACCATTGTAAATAGTAGTATTTAAGACAGTGCCTCATCAACCATCAGCCATCCTATAACTACCCATCAGCACAATTAATCACGGGATCGCTTGCTGTATTCTTCACAGTTTGTTACAAAAGTACAAAGAACTTCTAGAGACCCAAAACCACATGTTCGGCGGACTTACTGGTTTACAAGATCCTAAAGGCACAGATTGGGGGGAGCGGATGCTCAACACAGTCGCCAGCCAAACGATTCGCCACCTGTTTACCCAAAGCGAGTCAGTAGAAGTCTTTGTGCGCTGCTATCCCTCCAGCAAACTGTTGCAAGGCAGCATTGATAGCTTCAAAATGAGCGGTCGTGGCTTGGTGATTCGAAGAGATTTCGCAGTAGAGGAGATGTCTTTTGAAACCGATGCGGTTGCCATTGACTTCGGCTCGGTTTTAAGCGGCAAACTCAGTCTTAAGCAACCTACTCAAGCGATCGCTCAAGTAATATTATCAGAGGCAGGCATCAACCACGCCTTTAATGCGGAACTGGTGAAAAAGCGCCTGCTTAACCTCTCTCTACCATCACTTACAGCATTATCTGGCGGTGAACCAGTCTCATTTACGGAAGTCCAGGTACAGCTATTACCTGAAAATCGCTTACAGCTTGTAGCAAAAGCGGATTTAAACAATGGCGAACTCGTACCCCTAACTATGACCTTAACAATAGGCATTGAAAGGCGACGGCGCGTTTCTTTCAAAGATCCGAAAATTGAACTTGACCAAGTGCCAGAAGCCCAACGGGAAATCTCGCAAACCTTGAGCGTAGCGCTGGTAGAAATTTTGGATAATATGGTTGATTTGGATCGTTTTGACCTTGATGGAGTAAAAATGCGGCTCAACCGATTAGAAACTGAGGGTCAAAAAATTATTTTCAGTGGATATGCTGAGATTGAACGGATTCCAAGTAGTGCTTGATATTTTCATTTCACGCGAAAATGAAAAGTTTTTTGACAAAGAAGAGGGGCTTAATTCCCTTCTTTTTAAGCATGGTTAAGGAGGATCTAGTCTTAACCCAAGCGTATTGGCATATAGAGGCAAATAAAAGGTGGGAGATATTAGCCCTCTATAGTCCCTTTTGTCAAATAAATCTGAAGCCCTTGGTT
The DNA here is from genome assembly GCF_034531305.2 of Nostoc sp. ChiQUE02. NCBI lineage: Bacteria > Bacillati > Cyanobacteriota > Cyanophyceae > Nostocales > Nostocaceae > Nostoc > Nostoc sp. ChiQUE02. Next base: position 43,031 of record NZ_JAVRBN020000047.1, on the reverse strand, counting down.
CAAAAAACCTTGACTCATTTTTGAAAAAATAAAATGCATTTGCAGTCTGAAATCCGAAATCCTTATGTAAAAAGACCTTCAAAATTTCAGCTTATTTTTATCTCTCTAGAGAAATAAAGTAGGGCTAGTCTTTATCGTTTCTTTAGATAGAAGTTATATGAGGAAATGAGCAATTATTCTGGTGGTTATGCAGTCAACCGTACTGTATTGGTAGCTAAAGCTACTTCACTAATATCCTAATTAAGGAGTAACAAACTATGCAAGTTCTCGAAAATAACGCTCTGTTGACCGAATTCTCTGTTGAAGAATCTGCTGCTATCAATGGCGGTAGATCTAATTCTAAAAAGTATCTTAAATACATCCAATTGGCTCAAACCCCTGCTTCTCCAGGTGGTACTACAGTGACCACAGGTGAATCACAAGATGCATGGAACCTCCTAATCGGCTAAATTAGCCGGATCTCGATTAGACAAGTTTAGTTTTGGAGAGATGATGCTCATAGTTATTTGTACAAACCAACTATGAGATGAAGCTCAAAGAAATCTTGTTGCGTGTGAGAAATAGTAGGGTAACAATATTGCTGTTACCCTACTTAATATAGAAAATGGCTAGAAATTTTAAATTCAATCCAAAATTATCTATCTTCCCACGCCTACATATTGGAATCCAGCCCGTATCATTGCTTCGGGGTCGAGGAAGTTACGACCGTCGATGATAACGGGATGGGCCATCAATTTTGCCATCTTCACATAGTCGAGAGTGCTAAACTGCTGCCATTCGGTGACGAGTACTAAAGCATCGCAGCCATCAGCGAGTCTTTCGGCATCGGTTTCTACTAGCACACCAGAAAGCCCATGACGTAGACCTGTTTGAGAAACAATTGGGTCGTAGGCTTTGACTTTGGCTCCCAGTCTGTTTAGCTGCTCAATTAGGTTGAGTGCTGGAGCATCGCGTAAGTCGTCGGTATCGGGCTTGAAGGTCAGTCCGAGTAGTCCGACTGTTTTGCCTTTGAGAATTTTTAGAACTTGTTGGAGTTTTTCCAAAGCAATCAACCGCTGACGTTCGTTGACACTAACAGCGGATTTCAATAGCTGGGCTTCATAACCATAGTCATCAGCAGTGTGAATCAGAGCGGAGACATCTTTGGGAAAGCAAGAACCACCCCAACCAATCCCAGCTTGTAAAAACTTGTTACCAATGCGGGAGTCTAGACCAATACCTCTGGCTACTTGAGTAACATCAGCACCGACGCGATCGCAAATATTAGCAACTTCGTTAATAAAACTAATCTTAGTGGCTAAAAAGGCATTAGCAGCATATTTGATCATCTCTGCCGAACTCAGGTCTGTTGCCAAAATTGGCACAGGGGGTAAAGATTGATCCTCTGCGTACTTGCGTTCCACAATTGGGGCATACAGTTGTTGCATCAAGGCTACTGCTCTTTGACTATTGCCCCCTAGTACAATCCGATCGGGGTTGAAGGTATCGTGAACTGCTGAACCTTCGCGCAAAAACTCTGGATTGCTGATTACATCAAACTGGGCTGTAACCTCAGGTAATTTCTCATCACTAGACACCCCACCTGCGGGTATCAGTGTTTTCTGCCGCTCTGCAATACCATCTAGAACAAGCATCCGCACCCAGTCACCTGAACCAATGGGTACTGTAGATTTATTCACTATGACTTTATAACCACCGTTGAGATTTTCGCCAATCCCACGAGCTACAGCTTCAACATAACGAGTATCACTTTCGCCAGTGGGTAAAGGTGGCGTTCCCACAGCAATAAACAGAATTTCTCCGTGGGAAACTCCAGCAGCAAGATCGCTAGTAAAATGAATCTTCTCTGCATGAATGGCAGACTGCATAATTTCTGAGAGTCCTGGCTCAAAAATTGGGGACTGCCCAGACTTCATTAACTTAACTTTTTCTTCGTTGTTATCTACGCAAATTACATCATGTCCAATATGAGCCAAGCAAGCACCTGTAACTAAACCAACGTAACCAGTACCAATCACACAAACACGCATTTTTTAACTCCTCACTTTTTTGGGATTAGTCTTCAAAAAGAAGTTCTCAATATGACACTTAATACACTGCCAGGAAACTCAGCCACTAAGCATATTAGTTATCGAGGGCGAGCCTGTATGAAAATTCAGAGCGACCCTAGGCGCTTTAGATGGTTGAATTATTGATATCGCTTTGAATGCGATCGCGAAAATCTTCTATTGTCAGTTTTAACCCCTCTTGCAGAGGAATGGTAGGTTCCCAATTTAACCAAGTTTTTGCCTTTGTAATATCAGGCTGGCGACGCCGGGGATCGTCCGAAGGTAGTTCCTCGAACTTAATCTTTGCGTCTGGGTTGATCATATTTTGCACCGTTTGTGCCAATTGTAAAATCGTGTATTCACCAGGATTGCCCAGGTTCATCGGGCCAATGTAGTCGCTATTCATTAGGCGGATGAATCCTTCTACCAAATCGGAAACATAGCAGAAACTACGAGTTTGCGAACCATCACCGTAGACGGTTAAAGGATTACCCCGTAAGGCTTGAACTATAAAGTTGCTCACCACCCGACCATCGTTTTCTAACATTCTCGGCCCGTAGGTGTTGAATATCCGAACAACTCGAATATCAACTTTATTTTGCCTATAGTAATCAAATGCTAAAGTCTCAGCAATTCTTTTACCTTCGTCGTAGCATGAACGTATCCCAATGGGATTGACGCTACCTCGATACTCTTCAGTTTGGGGATGAACTTCTGGATCACCGTAGACTTCACTAGTTGAAGCCAAGAAAAACCTAGCTTTCACACGTTTAGCCAGCCCCAACATATTCAGTGTTCCCATCACGTTAGTTTTAACGGTTTTAACTGGGTTGTACTGGTAATGTACTGGTGAAGCAGGACAAGCTAAATGATAAATTTGATCTACTTCTAACCGAATTGGTTCGGTAATATCGTGGCGGATCAGTTCAAAGTACGGATGACCTAGCCATTTTATTATGTTGCGTTTGTGACCAGTGTAAAAATTATCCAAGCATATTAATTCATGCCCAGCAGTCATTAGTCGGTCGATGAGATGGGAACCAATAAACCCAGCACCGCCCGTCACCAAAATTCTCATAGTTTCCCAGTTACTTACAAATATTTTCAGTAGCTATTGCACTTACTTTTAGATTACCCAGCTTGGGGACAAAAATACAAAACTAAAAAAAGAAGAAGGCTCAATTAAAAAGTGTTGTTGAACCTACTTATTTTTCTACGGATGTAGTTTTGTTATATTTTTACCTTTTTGCTTAAGAATTTAATTAGCAAAATAACAAACTTAGTCTCAAGATTGTCAGTCTCCTGCCTAAAGTTCATCAAATCTTCAACAATATAAAGTATTTTTACGGTTAGTACTGTTCTTTGTTGGATGCAAAGTAGCAGAAATTAGGTTGAAACTCGTCCAATTTCAAGGTCTTACAATTGCCCATATTTTTACAATAGTTAAGCTAGCTCTCTCGTGTTTCCCCTGTATTGCACGAAGCTGGTACTACAAATGCGTGTATTTGTTGCAAAGATTTTTGGAAATTATTATATCCCAAGTCGACTTAAGTTTACTGAACTCTGGCTCATATTATACAGCAGATGTAATGCTAGTAACCGCATTAGAGGTAATTACATTAGTTTGAGTGCGTTGCGGTTCTCCAAGCATGACTATAGAGCAAGTAAGTTGTCTGGCTAATTGGGTTGTGACATCGCTAATGGCTAACCCTCCAGGACTGGTACGATTACGTATAAAAGGTAAAACGACTAAATCATATAATCGTGCTGCCTGCAAAATTGCTTGGGCAACATTTTCATGAGCGATAATTTGAATTTCTGGGGTATTGGCCAAAGCCAATTTAGATACCAATAGGGAGAGATGCGATCGCCTCCAAGCAATTTTACTGGAACTAGTGCGGCGATCGCACACATTCAGCACAGTAATGTGGCTTTGATTTGCCTCAGCCAACATCTGAGCAAATTGCACAGGTTGTAATGTAGGTGCTGTTAAATTTTCTATAGGTACTAAGATGCGCTGAATTTTTTTCGGTGATTCTACTAAACGTGTTACCACTACTGGACAATGGGATGCCCAAAGCACACCATCAATCACATTCCCAAATAAACGCGCTCGTAACCCAGTACGTTTACCCCAACCCATAACAATTAAATTAGCCTTTTGTTCGCGAGCTGCTCTGCTAATTCCTTGAGCAAAGGCATCATCAATTCGCATCACTGGTTCTGCGGTCACGCCCAACGCTCGACTTTGTGCCGTGGCTTTTGTTAATAATTGCTCACTCCGTTGTAGATATGCTTCTAACTGCGGTGCATCCATCTGAGCAGCAGCATTAGCGATCGCAAGCGGTATAATTTTGCCTTTGGACTGACGCGCTAATAACGCCGCCATTTCAATCAAATACTGCTCGGTATGAGGATTATACACAGGTACGACTATAGTAAAAGCACTGGCTGTCTCTGGTGCCTTCTGGTCAGGTAGAGATGGTGCTGAATCTTCCGCTGGTGAGGAAGTCAAACCAACAGCTATTCGACTGGTGATCAACGGTCCCAAAGTTGATGTAACAAGCATTAAGACAATGACACTATGTAATACTTCTATTGGCAGCAACCCAGCCCGATATCCCACTAACGTTGCTGCTAACGTTGTAGCAACCTGGGGAAGTGACAGCGACCACATTGTTAGGATTTCTTGCCACTTATAGCGGTAAACTACTTTTGTCAACAGAGCTGCGAACAATTTACTGGCAATTAAACCGATTATCATCAACAGCGTTAACTTGAGCGTGTCTAGGTTGTTCACAAAGGCGGGTAGATTGATCAGTAAGCCAAGGTCAACAAAGAAAATGGGAATGAACAGCACACTGCCAATAAATACTACCTTTTCTTTGACTGGGCCTTCACCCACAGCTTCATTCACCGCCAAACCCGCTAAAAATGCACCAACAATTTTTTCTACCCCAATCAATTGAGCGCCTACAGCCGCCAGAAACACAGAAAGCAACACAAACAAAAACTTGTTTCCTTCGTCCTCTCCAGACCGCTTGAAAAATTCTTTGCCTACCCAATCAAAGCCTGTTACAACGGCAACAGAGTAAATAGTTAACCAACCCGACAAGATGAGTAGTTTCGCGAAACTAAATGCCCCAGTATGAGCAACCGCTACACAAACGGCTAATATCAGCACTGCGCCAATATCCGTAAAAATTGTAGCTCCAATAGTGACAGTAACAGCTTCGTTGTTTACTACTCCCAAACGGCTGATTATGGGATATGCCAAAAGGGTATAGGAAGCGAATAAAGAGCCAATTAAAATTGAAGTATTCCAGCCATAGCCTAAAACCAACCCGACTAAGGTTCCCATCAGCAGGGGTATACTGAAAGTCAAGCTAGCAAACCCAAAGGCACGACTTTTTTGTCGGCGAAACTGTTCTAGATCAATTTCTAGCCCTGCGACAAACAGCAAGTAAATTAACCCAATATCTGATAATAGGTTAATCATTGGTGAGTCAGACTGGAATAAATTCCAGCCTGAGGGTCCAAGTACTAGCCCTGAGAAAACCAAACCCACTAATGCTGGTAATCTTAGCCGCTCAAACATGATGGGTATAACTAAGATGACCACCAACAAAATAGCAAAGGGAACAATTGGTTCCTTGCCAAGAACTTGGGAAGTTGGTTCCAGAACAAGAACTTGTGATATGAGTTCCATAGGTAGGAATTGAAGGGGCTATGGTAAAACTGCGATTACCTTGGGGGCGATCGCTTGATCGATATAAATAAATGGAGAAGCCACCTGACGAAAAATCAAAAATCTTAACTTACACTAACTAGGCAATTGTCTAAGAACTAACTACCTACGGGTGGATTTGACTCAAAATGAACCGCAAGCGATCGTAGTCGTCTTTAAGTAGCACACTCAAGCTACGTCCAGCTTTAATTAGCCACTCTCGGTCAGCTTTGCGTAACTGGTATACATCTCGAATGGCAGCTGCGGTCAAAGACTCTATTGGCGCACCATTGATACAAAGCAGTGTCCGTAAAAAATCTAGTTCTTCAGTAAATTTAATGATAGCTTCTGGTTCACACCGATAAACAGCTTGATGAATTTGTGGGGGACGTGGTGGTAGATACTGATATACTCTTTGGTTATAACTTTGATTTTGCGAAGATAGTTCAAATCCGACGATCGCAGCCCGGAATTCTGTTCGGAGCATGGCAAATATTTGGGGTTGTTCCTCCCGTAAGTCTTGCAAGGACAACCCCAAAGCTCTAGCCCGGTGTACGGAATCTATGGGCATAGTTGTGGCATAATACACTACAGCATAAATTTTATTGCCAGATTCTTCATCGACAGAACAAACCCAACTACCAAAGGGTGGCATAGAGGGAAAGCTCAAATCTTCCGGTTCCAAACACTGGGCCAAAAATTCGGTACTAGTAGTTTCAATCACCTCCGCAATGTGGTTGGGATGGCGATCGCCAGTGGCAAACTGTGGTAGGGGGAGGCGCATAGTAATTTAGTCATTAGTCATTGGTGAGCCAGCGCGGTCTTCTCCCAAGGGGAGACGCCAAGGGCGATGGGGGTTTCCCCCATGAGTGACTGGCGTTAGCGCAGCGCTAGCGATAGCGCAGCGTTAGCGAGTCATCGAGCGTCGGCACGAGCGTCACCCGTAAGGGTCATTAGCCATTAGTTTTTGCTAAATAACAAATGACTAATGACTAATTTTATTTGGCTTTTTTACGTCCGGCTGTGGTCTCTACGAGTTCCAATTCGCTCAGACGGAAGGTAACTAATTTATCCCAGTTACCACCTTCAAATAATACGGCTACTTTGCCATCACTCAGCCGTTGCACGAGTCCTTCGTAGCGATAATAGGTATCTGCGGGATTCTTGACGCGAACAGTTGCTCCAGGCAGAATCATGTTTTTAGCCTCGCTTGTTTCCTTTTAATAGCTTAATACTTGTCATTAGTCATTTGTCGTTGGGGAAGTGCAAATGACTAATAACCAATGACAAATGACGAATCAATAATACTTCTGTCTTTGTCGAAAATTTGCTACCGATTCTACTATTCCCAAGGAAATGAAGTTGGTCAGCATAGCAGAACGCCCATAACTCATCCAAGGTAGGGGAATTCCTGCCACAGGCGCTAAACCAACAGTCATGCCAATGTTCACAATCAGCTGAAACACAATCATCGACAAAACGCCAATAGCCAACAAAGAACCAAAGTTATCTTTGGCGGTTTGGGCAACATGCAGTAGACGCAAGCAAATTAAGCAGAAGACAAACAGTACTACCAAACAACCAACAAAACCGAATTCTTCTCCCACCGCCGAGAAAATAAAGTCTGTATGCTGTTCAGGCACGAAATTCAGTTGCGTCATTGGCCCCTTAAACAGACCCCATCCCCAAATTTCACCAGCACCAATAGCAATGCGAGATTGGATTAAGTGATACCCAGCACCAAGTGGATCGTGATCGGGGTTCATGAATACAGTTAGCCGGTCTTTTTGATACTCTTTCAAAATATGGTTCCAGGCGAAGACTCCTAATTCACCACCCAGTATATTGAGAGTCCACGCACCGATAGCACCTAAACCAAATCGACGCCAGGGAAGAGTTTGCCAGCCCACAATAGCCATCGCAACTGACCAAATTAGCCCTAATGGGCCAAAAGATAGTTCTTTGAATAAAACTATCGGCTCTGATAAAGGCCAAGATATACTAAACAAAATGGCGGCAACTACAGGAGAAATCATCAGAATTAACCAGCCTGGGTTAGCATTTGCCCAGTAAAGCATTCCTAAGACGATCGCACCAAATACCAGTGATGTTGCTAAATCTGGCTGTAAAAATACCAGTCCCCAAGGTATAGCAGTGATTGCCAGAACGCGGAAAACACCTTTGAGGCTAGAAGCAGTGCGTCTGTGTAGCAAAGCTGCTAAGGTGATGATCATGCCGACTTTGGCAAATTCTGAGGGTTGCACGTTAAACCCTGCGATACTAATCCACCGCTGTGCCCCTTTGGCGCTAGTACCAGCAATCATCACGGCGATTAAGCTGAAGTTCGTGAGTGTGTATGTTACCCAGTGCCATTGCATCAAGAGTTCATAACGGGTGCGAGCTAAAAACAGGGCTATAAGCACGCCGATACCCGCTACCATCCAGTGCCACCACCAGTCAGTTACTGGCTGCTTCAGTTCCGTGCTGAGGATCATGATCCCACCAAAGATACTTACAGCAATCGGCAAACAAAATAGTAGCCAATCTACATACTGCCAGGGCTTGACCCAAGACTTCCAGCGAATTTTGGGGAGCGATCGTTTTAACAACATTGTGCCAGTTTAGACTTTAGCTTTTAGATTTAATTGTTGGGTATTGGGCATTAAAAAAACTTTTCTCTAGTCCCTATTCCCTAATCTCCAGTCCCCATACCCAATTCCTAGTATTCCCAAGCTATAGCCCAAGAAGTAGATAGAAATTAAAATTAACTATGTCAAAGCAGCAACTGATACTTTACCAGCAATAGCAAGAGCGATCGCTGTTAATGCTTTTGCCGAAGCTGAATCTGGATCGCCAACAACTATTGGCACACCACTGTCACCACCAACTCGCGCGGAAATCTCTAGTGGTACGCACCCCAAAAGTGGCACTCCCAATTCTGCGGCTGTTTTCGAGCCTCCACCAGAACCAAATATGTCATACTGCTTATCTGGTTGATCGGGCGGGATAAAATAGCTCATATTTTCCACGATCCCCAATACTGGGACATTCATTTGCTGGAACATCCGCAATCCCTTGCGAGAATCTAACAGGGCTACGTTTTGCGGTGTGGTGACAATGACTGCCCCTGCCATCGGCACTGCTTGGGTTAAAGTTAACTGAGCATCTCCCGTTCCCGGTGGCATATCTACAATCAAATAATCCAGTTCTCCCCATTGCACTTGATAGAGAAACTGGCGAATTACACCATTGAGCATAGGCCCCCGCCAAATTACTGGTTGATCTCGGTCAATCAAAAAGCCCATTGAAACTAATTTGACGCCATGATTAAATGCAGGTTCCAGAATATCACCTGTCTCAGTCGAACGCACTACAATCTGGGCATCAGCTAGACCCAGCATGGTGGGGTCATTGGGACCGTAAATATCAGCATCTAGCAAGCCGACTTTCGCCCCAGTTTGAGCTAGAGCCACTGCTACATTCACCGCCACCGTACTTTTACCGACACCACCTTTGCCGCTGGAAACAGCAATGATATTTTTCACCCCAGAAATGCCAGTGCGGTCGGGCAAACTTTTTTGTTGCGGTGTTTCTGCCGTCACTTCTATGCTGACATCTGTAACACCTGGGAGTTTTTCGACAGCTTTCTGACAGTCTTCGACAATAAATTCACGTAAAGGACAGGCAGGAGTAGTTAACACTAAAGTGAAACTAACCTTACCACCGTCAATTGTGACGTTGCGAATCATATTTAGTTCTACCAGACTTTTGCGGAGTTCTGGGTCTTCTACTGGTCGCAAAACTTCTAAGACAGAGTGGGAATCGAGGACATCGTACATAAAAATTCAAAATTTAAAATGAATAATTACACTTGTGGCGAATTGTGGCGAACATCTTAAGCTATTAAGTGGATGCTTTCTTAAGTAAAGTCAGCTTAGTGTTTTCACTATTACTGCCGTAACAAGACTTAGCAAATTAGATTATTACCTAATAGAATCTTAACTTTCTTTGGGCATGGAGCATTGTTTATTCTCTTTGTCCCCTCGTCTCCCCTAGTCCCCAATCCCAACTCCCCCATACCTAAAAATCAAAACAACTGTCATTAAGGGATTTTTTCTTACCAGATACCGTTGACAATGCCGTCTTTTCTACTGCCTCTACTAAAGACCGTGCTACGCGGTCTGCGTAAGGACGGGATAAAGACCAAATCAGGGGCGATAGCCATCCACGTAGCGTTACAGAATAAGACAAACAAGTACCACAAACTGTTGACTCTACTTGATAAGTCACCCGTTCCTCTATCCCAGGAATCGCCAGCACTCGGATACTCAGCATTTCTCTATGATTGACGCGCTCTACAAAAATCCGGATGGGAATCGGCGAAAAGCGTGTTACAGCATGAAAAATCAATCCTGGTTTTGGTACTAATCCGTAGGGTACGTTAGTACTTTTAAGTAGTGGATGCCAGGAAACATCCGTTAAGTCAGCAACTTTTTGCCACAGTTCATCTACAGAAGCAAAACTAATCTCTCGATACGTCCGCACCAGAGAAGCGCAAAACCGACGACGTTTGCGGTGGATGAATTTGGATAACCAATCTTGCATTTTCCTAATCCTCCTCGCTAGACACTTTCTGGTAACTCTGGTATTGTAGGCAACTACGCTCAGATCCTAAATTAAAACTTTCTCAAAAATGCCCTAAACATAGCAAGCCTCGATTCGGCAAAGATGCCAACAGCAACATAATAATATAGCAAATAAGTTTTGAGCAGACGAGTAAAACCCTTGATACTTAAAGGTTACGAGTAAAGTTTAATGTTTATTCCAGAATATTCTAATTAAAAATTTCAAAAAAAACTCAGTCAATATAATATATAAGCCTATACGCATTTGAGGGAAAATAACTCTAGTGATGCCCATCAATCGTATAAATGCTTAACCAGTAAGAAAAAGCGGGTTGGGCAAATAGAGCTTGATTGTTGGCGCGTGTTTCCCCCAAATTTTAAGATAAGAAATTTGTGGCTTTCTGGAAATTGTAATTTAGGTTCGGGAATCTATGTTGACCAACTCGCAAACACCAACTGTAGCAGCAGAATCATCTAAGTCTTTGCCAGCAACTGACGCTCAGACTAGAGTCAGTCAGTTTATGAAACAACTGCAAGACGAAATTACCGAATCATTGGCAAAACTAGATGGTGTGGCTAAGTTTCATGAAGATAGTTGGGAACGCCCAGAAGGGGGTGGAGGGCGATCGCGCGTACTGCGCGAAGGTGCAATATTTGAACAAGCAGGTGTAAATTTTTCTGAAGTTTGGGGTTCCCATTTGCCAGCCTCAATTTTGGCCCAACGCCCGGAAGCAGCAGGGCACGGCTTTTATGCCACAGGCACTTCAATGGTATTACATCCTCGTAATCCTTACGTGCCCACAGTTCATTTAAATTATCGCTACTTTGAAGCGGGGCCCGTATGGTGGTTTGGTGGCGGTATTGACTTGACACCTTATTACCCTTTTGCTGAAGATGCGGCACATTTACACAAAACATTAAAGCAGGCTTGCGACCAACACCACCCAGAGTATTACCCAGTGTTTAAGAAGTGGTGTGATGAATATTTCTACCTCAAACATCGTGACGAGACACGGGGTGTGGGTGGTCTGTTTTTTGATTACCAAGATGGTCAGGGTGCTTTATATCGCGGGCCAAATCCCGATGGGGAAGCAGCTATTTATAGCAATCAGGTGGGAACACCAGCAACCCGCAATTGGGAAGACTTGTTTGCCTTTGTGCAAGGCTGTGGCAGAGCATTTTTACCAGCCTACGTACCAATTGTAGAACGTCGACATGGGATAGAGTATGGCGATCGCCAACGGAATTTTCAACTCTACCGCCGGGGACGATATGTAGAATTTAATTTGGTTTATGACCGAGGCACCATTTTTGGTCTGCAAACCAACGGACGTACCGAATCAATTCTTATGTCCCTACCTCCCTTAGTGCGCTGGGAATATGGCTATCAACCGGAACCCAATTCCCCCGAAGCCGAGTTGTATGAAACCTTCCTTAAGCCTCAAGATTGGATCAACTGGACACCACCTAAATAGGAACTGGGGATTGGGGATTGGGTATTAGCAAAGATATCGCAGTCCCTAGTTATCAGTCCCTAATCCCCACTCCCCACTCTCTACTCCCTCTTTAAATTGCTACTCAGCATTATTTTGGTGAGTTAAACTACTAAAGGTAAGCACTTAGCAGAAAAAGGTGACAATTTTAGCTATAGCTTGTTAATCTCAAGTGACAGCATTAGAAAATTCTGTAACTGGTTAATCTTAATAGGAATGCCACGGGGAGGGCTTTAGTGATTCATATAGACCAAAAAACTTATACAACCCAAGACGGAAACACCGTTATTGTCCTGACACCAGCAGGTCGCCTCGATATCACCACTGCTTGGCAATTTCGCTTGAAGTTACAGGAATGTATTTCCAAACTCAGCCGCCATGTAGTTGTAAATCTGGCTCAGGTCAATTTTATCGATAGTTCTGGTCTCACGTCTTTGGTCGCTGGAATGCGTGATGCTGATAAGGTCAAGGGCAGTTTTCGCATCTGCAATGTACATCCAGAAGCCAAACTCGTGTTTGAAGTGACGATGATGGATACTGTTTTTGAAATCTTTGAAACAGAAGAAGAAGCTTTAGAAGGTGTGCCTCGTAGTATTGCCAGCTAAAAAAGAGTTAAGAGTTAAGAGTGAGGAGTTAATTCATAATTCAATAACTCATAACTCATGACTCATAATTCTATCTTATTTAATACTGGTTTTGCTTGGTGTAGCGATAAGGCCCCATAATCGCTCCCCAAGTTGCTTTTCCAGTTGCTGGATCAATTCCTTTGTCGTAGCTGTGAAATTCTAACGCTGTAGCTTCAAAACCCAAGGAAACATTAATGCTATTGCCAAGATAAGTAAAGCTGCAACGAGTGTCTGGTAGTGGGGTAGCAGTAAACTTATAGCGCTCGGGGGCTAGTGTTTCCTGAGTAACTGTTAGGATACAACCTGGTAGTAAATCTAATTGATCGGGTGTCAGTGTGTTCAGTAGAGCAGGGTTATGACCTGCACCTTTTAGTGCGCCTGGATCTTGGGGCATATAGTATTGTACTTCGATAGATGTGTCAGAGTTGCTCCCGTGACGCAACCGCATAATTCGCTGGCGGTAAGGTTGAGCTAGGTTAATCACGCTAGCCTGTTCTGCAAACAAGGTGATGCTATCTTCTGTGAACAGATTAACTGGTCTTTGCCACAGGCAAAGGTGAACATACCAAACTGGTTCTGCTATGGCTTGTTCCCGATTATCAAATTCACCAGCTAGGTACTCACCTAAAGCAATTAACTGTGGCGAGATGTTCATAAATGCGATAAACGAATCATTAAGGGTGATAGTTTTTGGCTAGTTTTTTAGGGTAAAGGGTCTTATCCCGTGTGGCTACTAGCTGATAAAACACTTCAGATTTGTCTATATTGTAAATGAAACCGTCATCAGCCAAAAGCTCAACTTGGCAAAGTAGCCTTTAAGCGAGAAAATAAAGATACGTCGCCCTTAATATTTCTTTTTTCTTTGTGAATAACGTCCGTACTGTCTCTGATACAAAGCGAACTTTCTACAATCTTCACACCCGTCCGATCAACACTATTTATCGTCGGGTAGTAGAAGAATTGATGGTGGAAATGCATCTGCTGTCAGTAAATATCGATTTTAGCTACAATCCAATTTATGCCTTGGGCGTCGTCACTACTTTTGACCGCTTCATGCAAGGCTATCAACCAGAACGGGATCAAGAATCAATTTTTAACGCCCTATGTCAGGCTATAGAAAAAGATCCGCAACAATATCGGCAGGATGCCCAGAGATTGCAAGCTGTAGCTAAAGGTTTGCCAGTCAAAGATTTAATTGGGTGGCTAGGTCAAACTACTTATTTAGATCGAGATGCTGACTTGCAAGCACAATTGCAAGCGATCGCCAGCAATCCTAACTTTAAATACAACCGATTGTTTGCAATTGGTGTATTTTCGTTATTAGAACAGTCAGATCCCGAATTAGTCAAAGACGAAAAGCAACTCACTGAGGCGCTGAAAGCGATCGCTGCTGGTTTGCACCTGTCCGATGACAAACTCAACAAGGATTTAGAGTTATACCGTTCTAACCTGGACAAAATGGCGCAAGCACTGGTGGTGATGGCAGATATGCTCTCAGCCGATCGCAAAAAACGGGAGCAACGTAAACAACAATCAACTACCACAGTTGCTCCCCCAAGTTCCAACGAATAGTTAGGAGTTAGGAGTCATTCAATTTTAGATTTTAGATTTTAGATTTTTACTTTAATCCAAAATTAAAAATCTAAAATTGGGATAGTTTGGAGTTACTAATAACTGATCGCTCCTAACTCTTAACTTTATACGCCCAATAGTTTGTAGATTAAGCTGTTAATTATAGTCAGCGAAAATGCTCCAATAACAGCACTCCAAATCCCGTAACGTAAGCGAAAGCCCTCTACTAACCAAGCAGCAATACTAAAACAAACCACGGCAATCATAAATGTAAAAATGCCGGATAACAAGTCCAAAGTAAGTAAGTTTGGGACTGCAAAAACAAGGCTTAAAATCGGTCTGACTATTGCCGTCACGATACCAAGCACTGCGGCAGAAAGGAAGGCTTTACCAGGGGTGTCAATTTCAACTCCTAGAGGCAATTTACTAATTATCAACAAGCTGATAGCTGTTACTAGCCAAACAATTAAAAGCGTCACAATATTCATGCCACAACCCCTGAAACGTGAATGGCAATTGGTGATAAATTACTTCAGTTTATCGGTGTAAAAATCTTTAAAGCTCAACCAATTATCTATAAATTAGCAGGAAATTTTTCTCTAACCGAATTTTATTTTAGATATCTTTAGGATTGGAAAAAGCTTGAAGGGGGAGTAGAGAGCAACGAGCAGGGAGCAGGGAGCAGGGAGCAGGTAGGAAGGGAGAAAAAAAAGTTTTCCCCTCTGCCCCCCGTCCCTCTGCCTCTTGTGCCCCCCGCCTCTATCTCATCTTTTAAGAGTAGGTTGGATTTGTTTGGGTACTACAGGCGCTTGAGGGGCTGGTGAGTTAGGAACCAAGGGAGAAAAACTAGGATTAATAGGACTAATGCCTTGCCCCGTTTGAGGTTGACCAGTTTCCGTGGGTAAGGGTACGGAATTAGGTGCTAAGGGAAATTTAGGGGTAAGATTCCCTTCGGGATTGATACCTGGAACTGGTGCAGCGCCAGGATTTATTGGGAAAGAGGGGACAGCAGGCTGGTTTGGTAAGTTTGTGGGTGATTGAGATGGGCCAGGAATAATTCCCAAAGACACGCGATCGCCCCCTACTTGCCGTAGCAAGTCCAATGTCTCAATCACATCATTGTAAGTTGCTGTCCGCGAAGCATTCAGCACCACAACGGCACTAGGGTTTGCTTGGAGATACTGTTTTAACCGCTGTCCCAAATCTTCCCGTTTTACAAGTTGCTTTTCTATGTAAGTATTGCCAACGGCATCGATAGTGACAATCAGACTGCCACTCTGCGATGTTATTCCAGATACTGTAGTGGCACTGGCTTTAGGCAAATCAACATTTATTGCCTGTTGTCGTGTAAATTGTAAAGCCGCTAATAAAAAAAACGTCAGGATACAAAAAACAACATCAATTAAAGGGATGATTTGAATTTGGACTTCTTCAATTGGAGTATGTAGATTAACTTTCATGTCTCACTCTAAAGCCTGGTTCGGGGGTTGAATTCTTGACTATTAATTAGGTGTATTCGGGGGTTCAGGAGGTTCAGGCAACCTAGTCTTTCCTGGCTTGCGGGGTGGAGTAAAATTTTCCCGCACAATTGCTGATGTACTATTACTAAAGTCAGGGGGTGACTGGCGATAGAGCAATTCCATCTCATTCCCTGCCTTCCGAAAAACTTTCACTTGGTTGACTACAAAACTTTGAAATAGACGGTAAAATACCAAACTAATGATGGCAACTATTAGCCCAGTGGCCGTACTAATTAAGGATTCACCAATACCAGTAGTCACCCCAGCAGTAGATTCAGTTCCCAAATCGCCAATCCGAATTGATCGCAAAGAGTGGATTAGACCCAAAACTGTACCCAATAATCCTAGCAGTGGCGCTAGGGCAATCACGGCTTCTAAAAGTTTTTCGCCCCGTCGCATCCCAGCTAATTCATCTTCGGCCGTAGCCTCCAGTGCTAGTCGAAAGGTTTCCGCATCATTTTTCGCTAAACGTAAAGGGGCGTAGAGAAAACGCCCAACAGGCTGATGGCTTGCTTGTCTTGCAATGTCCGCAGCTACTTGCCAATTATCCTGAGCAGCATCCAGGATGCGATCGACTATTTGCTTTTCCTGAGTCAAAATTCGCAACCAGAACCACAGACGCTCGAAAATTACACTCAAAGCCAGAATCGACAGCACAAGCAAAGGCCACATCGCTGGCCCACCCTTATAAAACAAATCTAAAATATCCACTTTTTAAGTTTCCTCCCTCCATGACTAGAGCAAATGTGCTAAAGCATTTTAATTTTAGAGATTAATGCAAAATGAGGGACTTCCAAAATATAAATTTCTCGATAACCTAAAAGAATACAGTGTAAGCATCGCATATTTGACTTAGACTGCTCTATAAACTTGCTGCTGAGTAGGGCAATTGAATGATATACTCACTTTTTTCAGCAAAAGGAGAAAAATATTCCAATTTGCTACCATGTTTTTCGGTGCTAATTTGATAGCTGATTGCCATGGCCATGCCTATTCCTTTGCTTACAGGTTTGGTGGTAAAGAAATGACAAAATTTGGTTCTCCTTGCCAATAAAGTCACCACAACCAGACAATACAAGTGTTTATGGCTTAGTAATTATTGTGACAAGTAATTTGTCTTATGGTCAATTAGTTTGTTGTTTTAAAGTTGTTGTAGTGCCACAAGTTAATCAACCATAGCTCTAACAGTGGAGGCTGACACGATAATTTTTGGCATACTTTTGCTAAACTTCCTTGTAAGCTGGAGCTTTACCACAGGATATTTTCACGTAAAGGAGAACAAATTTTGGCAGCAGTCCGAGTCCGCCAGCATGTTAATCCACTTGGTAAAAAGTATCAAACACCAGCAAGTCCCCTTGACTGGGAAAAAATTTATGCAAAGCCAAATCAACCACTACATCTAGATATTGGCTGTGCTAAGGGACAGTTCTTGTTGAATATGGCCAAGATAGAACCCAACTGGAATTTTCTCGGCTTAGAAATTCGGGAACCGCTGGTGGTGGAGGCGAATAAGTTACGTTCTGAATTGGCTTTAACAAACTTGCACTACTTATTTTGCAATGTGAATAATTCAGTGCGATCGCTTTTATCTTCCCTGCCGCCAGGAAGTTTACAGCGCGTTACAATTCAATTTCCCGATCCTTGGTTTAAAACCCGCCATGCTAAACGCCGTGTAGTGCAACCAGAACTAGTGGCGGAGTTAGCCAGTTATCTTGCGGTTGGGGGGGTTATATTTCTGCAATCAGATATGGAATTTATCGCCGTGGAAATGCGCGATCGCTTTGCTGAAAATCCAGCTTTTGAGAAAATTGGTACAGGAAAATGGTTGGTTGAAAACCCTCTACCAGTTCCAACAGAAAGGGAAATAGGTACTCAAAAAAAGGGTGAACCTGTTTATCGGGCTTTATTTAAAAGGGTGAAGAGTGAAGAGTAGATACGCACCAAGATATTTGCAATTCTTCCTTGATAATAAAAAGATATTTGGGACAATTTTTATTCTTCGAGTAGAGGAAGGGTGACGGTAAAGGTTGTACCTACTCCAACTTGGCTATTGACTATAATCTCACCTCCGTGTGCATCGACACACTTTTTAGCGATCGCTAGTCCCAAGCCAGTACCTGGAATGGTTCCAACATTGTCGGCACGTCGGAAAGGCTGAAACAGTCGCTTTTGTCCTTCTTTAGGAATGCCAATTCCCCAATCTTGAATTCGGAAAATTACTGTTTTTTCCTGACTAATTAATTCAAAACGCACTATACCGCCCGGTAGTGAATACTTAATCGCATTGCTCAGTAAATTGCCCAAAATGTGCCGCAGCAAGCTTTCATCCCATAATGCTTCGTCTAATTGGCCACAACTGGCGAACACTAAAGTCAGATGCTTATCACTTGCCATTAATCGAACTTCTTCGACCATTTGACGGCAAAAAGCTTCTAAATCTAAGCAGATGAGTTCATACCCCAGCCTACCAGAATCAGCTTTCCCGATGAATGTAACTTCATCCAATAGCTTTGCCATGTTTTTGATCGCCGAGCGAATCATTTGCAAATGATTCAGTTTTTTCTCTTTGGTCAATCTTTCATCTTGGTTTTGTAGCAAACCAGCAGCCAAGAGAATAGTATTTAGGGGATTGCGGATGTCATGGGAAAGCATCGAGACAAATTCAGATTTGAACTGGTTGAGTTCATTGGCTTTCACCAGTTCAGCAGTTCGTTCTTCAACCCGAATTTGTAACGTTTCATTGACTGTGCGTAGTGATTCTAAAACCTGCTTGCGCTCGATCGCATAACGCAAAGAGCGAACCAACACATCTACATTTACCTGGCGCTTGACTAGATAATCTTGTGCCCCCTGGCGCACTGCTTCAATTGCCAGTTCTTCGTCATTAGTATTGGTTAGGACAACAATCGGTATGCTTGGCGCTTGACCAATCAGAGGAGGTAAAGATGACAATCCCTGACTGTCAGGTAGAGTTAAATCTAATAAAATAACATCATAATTACACTGACTTAGTTCCTGAAGTGCTTCCCCCAATCGCTTCACATGAACCAGAGTAAACTCTTGGGACTGGGCTTGCGTCAGAAACTCTTGTAACAACCTAGCAGAAGCTAGGTTATCTTCAATTAACAAGATTTTTACTGAGTAGCTCACAACCATAATCTTCGGGTTTCACCCCCTATTGCTCCTCTATCTTGTCATTTGTCATTTGTCATTTGTCATTTGTCATTTGTCATTTGTCATTTGTCCCCTTGTCTCCCCTACCCCCTGCCTCACTCCGATGGTAGCGTCACAGTACAGAGCCAAAAATCTTCAATACTTTTGACGATTTGGAATAATTGGTTGAGATTACGGGATTTAGTGATGTAGCAATTTACATGTAAATTATAGCTGTGAAAAATGTCATCCTCATTTTTTGAGGTTGTTAGCACAACAACTGGAATACGTTTTAGTACTGGGTCGGCTTTTATTTCCGCCAGCACTTCTCGACCATCTTTTTTAGGCAAGTTCAAATCCAGCAGAATCAGGTCAGGGCGCGGTACATCAGCATATTCACCTTCTTGGCGTAAATAAGCCATAGCATCTATGCCATCCCTGACCGTTACCACTTGGTAGGGCACTGAACTATTTTTCAACGCTTCTTGGATTAAGCGAATGTCAGCTTTATTGTCCTCGACCAAAAAGATGGTTTTGTGTTTTTCTCCCGTTTCTACGCTCAAGTTCGCGTCCTCCAACTGGAATCGTAAAGAAGAAGGTTGCGCCTTCACCCAGTTCTGACTCTACCCAGATTCGTCCTCGGTGACATTCGACAATCTTCTTACAGATGGCTAAACCCATACCTGTACCAGTATATTCATCCCGCGTATGTAAGCGCTGAAAAATGACGAAAATGCGATCGCTAAATTGTGGATCAAAGCCAATTCCATTATCCCGAACTGAGAACAGCCATGCATCTTCTATTCTTTCTGCTCCCACATGGATTTGTGGCGGCTGATCGCTGTGGAACTTAATCGCGTTACCGATGAGGTTCTGGAATAGCTGCATCATTTGGGTGCTGTCAGCCATTACGGTTGGTAAGGGGTCGTGAGTGATAGTAGCTCCAGTTTCATTAATGCGTTGACGCAAATTGCCCAACCCTCGATTTAAGGCTGTCTCTACCTCAGTCATTTGAAATGCGATCGCCTGCATATCCACTTTCGAGTATGCCAGCACGTCATCAATCAACGTCTGCATCAGGCTAACTCCCTGCACAGCGTAACTGATAAACTCCTGAGCATCTTCGTCAAGTTCTTCGCTATACCGCATCTCTAACAGCTGCACGTAATTCACGACTTGATTGAGTGGTTCTTGCAAGTCATGGGAGGCGACGTAGGCAAACTTTTTCAGTTCGGCGTTAGAACGTTCTAAATCCTGCGCTAACTGGGCTAGTTCATCGGCTTGACGCAATACAATATTTACAATTGCTTTCCGCAGTTCCAATGCTGCTTTAACTTCTACATCTTTCCAAGGTAAAGATGTTAAGCGAACTGTTTCTTTCCACAGTTCAAATGATTTGCGTGGACACAGGCGGACATTTCCTTCTGACTGGCTAACTTCAAACGCCTTATTAGGATCGCCACCCCAATTTACAGTTTGAATTACTTCCGGTCGGAACCACAAAACATAATTCCGCTTGGCGATAGGAATAGCTAACAAACCACTGGCGACATTTTTAAAACCTTCGGCATCTGGATAAATGTGTGGTAGAGAATCTGTATAGAATACTTCTTCCTCAACATTATTCTTTAGCCATTGGACTAAAAAATTTAGGTCTTCTTCTCTAGGTGTTTCACCAACTACCGTGCAATTTCCCCCAAAACACACAGCTGCACCTTGAGCGCTAGCCAAATCTAAAAGATACTGCGGGTTTTTAACTAAACCATCAATGAAGTTTTCTTCTTGAGACATGTATTCAATCAAGACTGATTGAAGGTGTGTCAGATTTATCCGGTGATAGTAGTCTTGGGTTTCTTCTCTAGCTGAGATTTCTGCAAATATTACTCGTCCCAAAAATTCGCAAGCTTTACGCAATTCGTAGGAAACATATTTAGGGGATTGATGATGACAAGCAATTAGTCCCCAGAGTTTTTGGTCTTTAATTAAAGAGATAGTCAGCGAGGCACCAACACCCATATTATGCAAGTACTCTGTATGACAGGGAGCCGCACTTCTGAGAATAGAGTTGGTTAAATTAATCGGGCGATCGCTAATTGGATTATTAATAGGAAAAAGTTTTACTGGCTGAGAATAAGAATCCGGGATGATTCTGATCGAATTGGCAGCAAATAATTTTCTCGCTGGTTTAGGAATATCTGACTCTGGGTAATGCAGCCCTAAGTATGGTTCTAAGCTTTCTAGTTTTTCTTCAGCGACAACGGAACCATGCCCATCATCATCGAATTTATATAGCATAACCCTGTCAAATTCCGTTATTTTCCGAACTTCTTGAACGATAACTTGACAAAAGTCCCGTAGATTTGCTGTTTTTTCTAGTTGATTTATAGAGGCTCTAGCTAGATGATAAAAGCTTAAAAATGGAATATTTTCCTGAGTAAGAGCAGGTTCTAACTCCAGAACTAAAAATCCTTCTGTATTGCGGTGAAATACTGCATCAAATACTATATAGTCATCGCCTTTTTTTCGCACCCAAACTTTGGTGGGATTGATGAAATCAAGATTTTGCCCGGATAGCCCTGTTTTAATTCTCTCTATTTGAAAGGGATCAAGTAAATCTTCTAGTTTTTTGTGTAACATATTTTCGGGAGCAATTCCGAAAATCTTTAATGTATTAGTGCTAACTTGTAATATTTTTAGCTCAGGCTCCTCCAAGACTAACAGGACACCATGAGGCTGAATTTGGCTAGAAATATGAATCGATGCCTCTTTCAAGCTAATTAAATTAATACCTGGCAATTGTAAGTTCATTTCCATGACGATCCTCCTGTGTTGTCCGGGAGCATCAAAACTAGAGTATCTATAATAATGCAGAATGATGAACGTAAAAAATTTTATAATTTTCCATCCATCATTTTTACTTAGTATCTAATTTCCCATGCCCTAGTGTTGCGTTTTGCAGCCTTAGTCTCATCTGCTTGCGCTTTGAAAAGTCTAACAGTCGTTAAAGTTACATAGCGATAAGAAATGTGAAAACCATGTGATTAAACAATTCTGTATTTGTGTAGCTATGTTAAGTTTAGAAAGAAGTTAGGAGTTATTATTCTTCAAATGCTCCATGCCCCTTCAATCAAATCCAAGAGTTGAACCACATTCGCAGCTTATAATCGTTAGGAGAGAGGGGTAAACCCAAATAAACGGGCATCCAGAAAATAAAAGCAACCATAATGATAAAAGTAATAGTGACACCTAGCGCCCGGAGTTGTTGATAATAACTGCGAAGGCACTGATCGACAAACCAAGCGATCGCTAGAAATACAAACACCACTGCACACATATAGTGGTAGATAAAAACGCACCTCGTTACCTTCACCCAAGGTAATAAATTAGCAGCATAATTTATAACTAAATATAAACCAATCCAAGTATCAACACTCAGAGTTGCAGGCACCGAAAAACGCTTTTCTTTCAACCAAGGAATTACGGCTTGTGACACCAGCATCCCTACTAAAAACAACATAGCAGCGACACCAAACCACCACAAAAATGGATTGCCCATTGCATGGACATCATAAATAACTTGTCCAGCACCGGCAGGCAAAGGCGGGCCCATCACAGGTAACCCTTCGGTGATACTTTCAGCTGTTTGATAATAATATGCCATTGGTCGAGTCATCAATGGCCATTTGTACCAGGCAGCACAATAAGGATGCACGTTAGGACTATTGCCACCTAGCTGTAAGTGAAACTTCAAAATTTGCTGATGTACTGCAATAAACCCATAAGTTTTATCTAGTTGAAGGTGAGGAATCCAGATGATGCTGTAAATCAAAGCTGGGATAATTCCTAGATAAAATAGTATGTGAAAAATATTTAGCTGAGTTAGGTTTTGTAGTGGTGTCTGAGATGAGAGGGATGGTGGGGATGGGGGAGAATAAGTACTAACTCCTGACTCTTGTACAGACGCGATTAATCGCGTCTCTGCTAACTCCTGACTCCTGGCTTCTGACTCTTGCCTGCTGCCTCCTGTCTCCTTCAATGAAGAAGGTACAAAAAAGAATTTGGAGTTAAGAAAAGAATGTATCAAATGAATTATCCAAGCTGCTATCCAGATGAGATAAGCACCTGACAGGAACCATAAACCATTCCACTTAGTACCGACTGACGCACCAAAAGCAATGCCAGCAAAAACTAACCAAAAAGAACGTCGCCGATTTTGGTTATCTAATGCCAATAATAAAAACCAGTGCCCTAACAAACCAAAGATAACGATATAAATATTGCTTAAAGCATAGCGAGACTCAACTAAAAAAATGCCATCACAAGCTGTGAACAAACCTGCAAGGATTGCAAAGCTACGGCGATAACTCAATTGATAAGCGATCGCAGCCACAACTAAAGGGATAAATGAGCCAGTGAGGGCATTGAACCAACGATAAGTCCAAGGCGATCGCAATGAACCTGTCAGCCCATTTACCGTATCGTGTCCAAAAGGAATGTGACTGCCAATCCAAATGCCGATGCCGATGATATATTGACTCAGCGGCGGATGAGCATTAAAAAATGGCGTATGCGTAAGATAATTATTTCCGAATTTAGCAAAGTAAACTTCATCAAACACCAGAGTGTTGAATCGCTCTAGTCCCCAAAACCGTAAGGCAAGTGAGAGAAGAAATATACTCACCATCCCAATTCGGAACCACTTTTTAGTCATTTGTCATTAGTCATTTGTCATTGGACATTAGTTATTCTTTCTTCCCCTGCTTCTCCTACTCCCTTGCCCCTGCTCCCTGCTCCCTGCTCCCTTTCCACTCTTCAGGTGCATCTAGTTGGAACAGGAGTAGTTCAATACCGTAATACTTGTTTGTCCGCCCTATTGGTTTCATACCCAGCCGTTCTGTTACACGGATTGAAGCATGATTTTCTGGCTTCACTACGGCATAAATCACTGGTAAGTTCAAAATACTAAATCCGTAGTTGAGCATAACTCGTCCGGCTTCTGTTGCATACCCTTTACCCCAAGAAGCTCGCCCCAAGTGCCAGCCTACCTCATAATCTTGAGTGGGTAAACCATCTTTGTCGGGCAATTGTTTGAGAAGGATAGTTCCCACAATTGTTGTAGTTTCCTTTTCGACAATTGCCCAAGATCCAGTACCATTGTTGCGTCGGTGCAATCGCTCAATGTTTTCAATCAAGCGCTGATGCTGTAACTCAACGCTCGTGACACGAGAAGCTTTTCCAAGAAAGTGCGTAACTTCAGGATCGCTGTAAATTACAAAGGCTTGTTCGGCATCGCGTTCGGGTATCCAACTACGAACGATCAAGCGTTCAGTTTCCAAAAGATTTGTCATCTTGCTTTTGGTTGAAATCGGAGCGATAGCTTTTCAACAGATCACTCCTGCTGATTGTACTAGTGCTGAATCAACTACAAACCATCCCACGGATATTTTTACTCAGGACTCGGTATTCTCGACTTTTGCCACTTCCAGCATCGTCTTTAAAACCGAATCTGGATTCAGACTAATCGAGTCAATTCCTTGTTCAACCAAAAACTGAGCAAATTCTGGATAATCGCTAGGTGCTTGCCCACAAATGCCGATTTTGCGATCGCATTTTTTCGCTGCTTCTATGGCCATTTTTACCATTCGCTTTACACCCTGACTGCGCTCATCAAATAACCGCGCCACTAACGCCGAATCCCTATCTATCCCCAGTGTCAACTGAGTTAGGTCGTTGGAACCTATTGAGAAACCATCAAATACCTTAGCAAACTCCTCAGCCATAATTACATTATTAGGCAACTCACACATCACATAAACTTGCAAGTCGTTAACGCCCTGTTTTAAACCATTTTTTGCCATCTCTGCCAAAACCAAACGTCCTTCATCGGGAGTGCGACAAAAAGGAATCATCGGGATCACATTCGTCAAACCCATTTCTTCCCGTACCCGCTTGATAGCATGACATTCTAGGGCAAAAGCTTCTCTGTAGCCTTCATCATAGTAACGTGCCGCTCCTCGCCAACCCAGCATTGGGTTTTCTTCATGGGGTTCAAACTGTCGCCCACCTAATAAATTGGCATATTCATTACTTTTGAAATCTGAGGTTCTGACAATCACTGGTTTTGGATAAAATGCCGCTGCAATTCTACCTATGCCTTGGGCTAATTTATCTACAAAATATTGTGGTTTCTCATCGTAAAGTGAAGTAATATCAGCAATTTTGGTTTTGACAAATTCATCTTTTAATAAGTCATAGTGAATCAATGCCATTGGATGAATTTGAATTTGGTTAGCAATAATAAATTCTGTCCGCGCTAAACCTACGCCATCGTTGGGAATTGCAGATAGACTTAGTGCTTCTTGAGGATTACCCACATTCATTAAAATTTGAGTGCGGGTGCGGGGTAAGTTCTCTAAAGGAACTTCTTTAACTTCAAAAGGTAATAAGCCTGGATAAACTTTTCCCTCTTCCCCTTCAGCGCAAGAAATTGTTACCTCTTGACCAGGTTTCAAGATTTCTGTAGCATTGCCACATCCAACGATCGCAGGTACACCCAATTCTCGCGCAATGATTGCTGCGTGACATGTGCGACCCCCAGAGTTGGTGACAATTGCACTAGCACGTTTCATAATTGGTTCCCAATCTGGGTCAGTTCTCTCTGTTACTAAAACTTCCCCAACTTGGAACTGTTCAAGTTTCTGAACATCTAAAATTAGGCGTACTTTCCCTTGACTAATTGCTTCCCCAATTGCGCGTCCCGTGACAAGAGGGATTGGGGAATGCGAAGATTTTTCCCCATTCCCTATTCCCCATTCCTTATTCCCCTGTACCAAGCGATAACTCCGCAACACATTTCCCGTCTTCTGCGACTGGACGGTTTCGGGACGCGCTTGCACAATAAAAAGTTGGTTAGTAATCCCATCTTTTGCCCACTCGATATCCATTGGTGTGGAAATGCCGTGGACTTGGGAGTAATGGTCTTCAATTAAACACGCCCAACTTGCTAGTTGTAAAATTTCTTCATCATTCAGGGCAAATTTGCCTCTTTCGCTGGCCGAAACCGAAACATTTTTTGTAAATTTGGAACCGTCATCATAAATCATTTTCAGTTCTTTACTACCCAATTTTTTATCGATAATCGGGCGAAAACCAGCTTTTAAAGTTGGTTTAAAAACACAGTATTCATCGGGATTTACAGACCCCTGAACAACGTTTTCACCTAAACCGTAGGCGGCTGTAATTAATGCCGCATCCTTAAAACCGGTTTCTGTGTCAATGGAGAACATTACCCCAGAGGTTGCTAAGTCAGAGCGCACCATTTTTTGCACACCCACAGCCAGAGCAATGCTAAAATGATCAAATCCCTTGGTGTGGCGATAAGAAATGGCGCGATCGGTAAATAGGGAAGCAAAGCATTTATGACAAGCTGCTAAAACTCCTTCAGCACCGACAACGTTGAGGTAAGTTTCCTGCTGTCCGGCAAAACTAGCATCAGGTAAGTCTTCAGCAGTGGCGCTAGAACGGACTGCAACATCTGTCTCTGCATGGTATCTTTCACAAAGACTCTGGTAAGCTTTAGCGATCGCCTCCCGCAATTCTAAAGGAAATGGGGTGTGGATTAATAGCGATCGCGCTTTTTTTCCCCGTTCTCGTAAATTTTTGACATCCTCAACATCCAAGTCAGCAAAGAGTTTGCGTAGCTTTACCTCTAAACCTGCTGATTTGATGAAATAACGATAAGCGTAAGCAGTGGTGGCGAATCCAGTGGGAACGTTAATACCTTTGGGCGTTAGCTGTTGAATCATTTCCCCCAGTGAGGCATTTTTACCACCAACTACAGGGATATCAGCGATGCCAACTTCATCAAACCACAAGATGAGCGATCGCTCTTGGGAAGATTGAGATAAAGTGCTTTTAGATACTGTAGCCATAAATATTACCTTTTAAGTTTATACTGAGTTTCTAAGTGCGTAACCGCTAGTATATTTTTCCCATATTCAATTTTAGATATTGCAGCCAATGGCGTGATTTTTGATTGTGCTATTAAATGCGAAACTATAGTCCATAAATAACAATTATTCGGGATAATGACAGTATCGTAATACCGGATGCAATGCACAATGGCGCAACTAGAAAGACTACTGAAAATGGCAGAAGATGAGCTAACTGAGTACAGCACTGATGCCCGCAAAATTGAAAAACTACGGCGTAAAATAGGTTTATCAGTAACCGCAGCTGAACAGCGGCAAGTCAAAGAGGCATTACTTGCCACTAAGCAATCTTCTAATATGATTACTCAAATTGTGGAAGAACAAAGACAAGCAGCAGCCTTACCATTTTGGGGAATTGCTGGATTGGGTTTGTTATTCGGAATTTCTTTAAATCAACCCATAGGTTTGTTAGCAGCTATAGTTGGAACTGTATTAGCTTTTAGAATTCAGAAATGGGGTTGGCAATTGCAGGCAAGTCGTCTATTGTTACAAACATTGGAAGATATTGAAGCGCGTATTGCCCAACCGAATAAGTAACAAAACAGATCCACTTTATAGAGAAAATATCTCCAAATATTTGTATTCTAATATACAAAGCAATCGAATAGTCACTTGATTGACACCTCGTCAGTACTTAACAATTCCTTTGGGATCACCATAGCAAAAAAAATTAGATATTGGATTTGATTCAGATATTTATTCACATGGCTTGCCTGCAATAAATGCTACATGTCCTTTTGACAAAAGGTATTGGCCATAATTACGCGTTGTTTCAAATCCAAAGCCCACGCGCTGGAGTTTACTTTCAACAGTTGTCGCTTTGTATAACCGCAGACAGTGTACTTCGTTAGCCCTGCAATGTCGAAGATAAATCTTGTGGGGAGTTAAGGCATTATATGTGCGGTGGAAAAGCTGAACAAGAATTTGGCGCTCGTTGTCTGAATCAAACAAGTAGCTGAAACATTTATCAATCAATGTGACAAGACAAAGCTTTAATAGATTCCCTCGTTCCCAGCCTCTGGCTGGGAATACCTACTGGAAGGCTCTGCCTTCCTTACTCGCGGCAGCAGCCCAATGAGTAGCATTTCCAGCCAGAGGCTAGAAACCAGGTTTTAAAGGAGTTTCTGCTTAAGTTGACACCAATGTATCCTTATTGCCTTCTCACAGAGATTGTGTAACTAGGTAGATGTGAGGCATCTGTTTGAGTTTTCACAAGTCGCCAGTCATTATCTATATATAAGTGCTCAAAGGCTTGAGAAGTTCCTAAGGATATTTTTTTAAATTCATTAGCATGATTTATCTCTATATTTTCTAATTTGAGAGCTTTAGGCAAAACCAATTTTGACGCGTTCAGTTTGACTTTAGTGTTAACTACATGAGTAAACCAGTTGTAGACTGATTCTAAAGTTAGAGGAATTTCTCTATTTGTAAAAGTCTGAAATCTATCAATGTTTTGAAGATACCATTTGCCATTTTGAACTCCATATTTTTGGATAACCATGAAATCATAAGCTGGCAATCTTGATTGAAAGTTCTGGGATAAAGGCGCTTCTTTTCCCATTATATAGCGAGCTACACTGGCACAGTAACCATCATGCTGGAAAATTTGAAAGGACTGCTCTTGTATTCTTTTCGGTAAACTTTCATGAAACGATATGGTAGACCAGATTGGTGTCCAAACACCCACTAAAAGCCTTAGCTGCTCCGTAACACTGAAAGCAGGATTGTGTTGGCTCAACTTTATAAAATAGGGAAGTAATTCAGTTTTATAAAAATTTATTTCGTCATCCAAAGCTTCTGGATTTCGACCTTGAACTCGTGCCAAAATTTCATTTTTAAATTTTATTTTTTTTGGAGCACTTAATTGATTTTTCAGTAATAGTCCGAACATTACCATTTACCTTTTTCTCATTTTTTTAGATGACTTGGTAAGTATTAAAAGCTGGTGAGTTTAATGCTCATAAAACTATTATCTATTCTTTTATTTTGTAAAACGGTAGAGCCTTTTTGTCCCTATTTTTAACAGTTATTAGATATTTATCTGCTTGATATTATCTATTTATACTTATAAAATGCTGTGATCCAGATCACTGTAAACTAAAATATATTGAAGAAGCATTTAGAAATTAGAGTATTGCATACATATACCTGTAGCGGCTACTCTCCGAGTTCTCCAATGGAGTACTCAAAGGGTACGAGAAGTGCTAACAATTCCAAACAGCCAACAACCGCACCCACAAGTGGACGCGGTTTCTCAAAGGAAGATCGTGAAGTGGGAAGGATAAAAATTTTGCTCCTTCACACTTCATTGTTTATCTGAAATTTCTACGATTCTCTTCCTGATGCCCAGGTATCACGCCATTTAACTGTACCTTCTTTGGCAATCACCCAACGGCGATTTACGAGATTTTCGCGCAGAGGCGATCGCCCTTCCCGCCACATGGCATATTTATAAGAAATCAGCTTACCAGTACTTTCATCAAAGGGAATCTCGGCAGACCAGGTATTCGAGTTGATGTATTCTAAAGGATATGCTTTGCTGATATCCCAGTTACCCAACTCTGGGCAATCTCCTGTCACCACAATGATTTCACCGGGTTGGGTATCCACGCCATTGAGTTGCACGCGCACAATTGTCTGTGCTTTGATCCGTTCGCCAACGTGGCTGAAAACAAGCACTCCCCGTTCTTCTAGTACCAAGTCATAAATCTTGCCGTCTTTCACCTCATACTTATTGCGAGTCACCACACAAGTATGTTCTCCATCCGGTAATTCTGTTTCTACTTCAGGGAGAGTAACTTCTGCTCCCCGGTTTAAAGCGACAAAACACACGGAGTCACGATAGCGACGCACATAACAGTAAACATCAGGTGTTAAGTATTTTTGCCAGTGGCTACCCATTGACACGGCTGGATTGAGTCGCCGTAAGCCAGATAGTAGCCTGATGCAACGATAAATCTCACTCTCAGTATCCCAATTTTCCATCATCGGGCGGTTATAAGGATCGTTACCGCCATCGGTGTCATCATGCAGATACTGTTCTGTACCGTAGTAAATGCAGGGAATGCCGCGACAGGTCATAATTAAGGCGATCGCAACCTTTAACATCGCTGGATCGGGGTTCAGCGATTGGAAGCGGGACATATCATGATTATCAATGAAGGTAACTAGCTCTGTTGCCCCGTTATAGCGATAATCTTGGTCAAAAATGTATTGAATTGTTTGGAATCCATTTTCTGAACCTTGCGCCAGTGCAGCTCGAATTGCCACACACAACCCAAAGTCTAGAAGTGTCATGCCTGAGTGGTTAACAAATTCCACCGAGCGATCGTCACCAGGATTACTGTAAATCCATTCACCAAAAATAAATACATCTGGTTTGTGATTGGTCATCTCACCAGTGAATTCTTGCCAAAACCAGATAGGCATGTGCTTGACAGTATCCACCCGTAGTGCATCCACACCCCGGTCTAGCCATTGTTTAATTGCTGACTTAATATACTGCCGATATTCCGTATTGTTTTCATTGAAGGTTGCTAGACCAGCTAATTCACAGTTCTGTACTTGCCAATCGTCTTCCCAGTTTTGCACTTCGCCGTAATGGTGATACCAATTATTGACATCATCATTGAAGTCAGCAATTTTGACGCCATCATCATACAATTCGCCTTTGCTACCGCTGGTATCAGGGCTGCTGTGGTTGCAGACAATATCCAGCACCAGCTTCATATTCCGCTTGTGCAGTTCTGTAATCAACCGATCAAAGGTCGTATTTTTTTCTTCTTGGGTGGCGTTTAAAGAAGGATTCTCTCCATCCGCAATGTAGCGAGGATTAATCCGCTTAAAGTCTTTTGTCCAATAGCCATGTAGCGCTGCATTGCCAACAAATAACTCTTCAACCTGCTCGAATAGTGGAGTTAGCCAAATGGCGGTAACCCCCATGTTTTTGAGATAATCTAACTTATCGATTACACCCTGCAAGTCGCCACCCCAGTACTTACCCCAATCTTGTCTAGTTGGATCGTACAGTTCTGAGTTTGCACCTTCGCTGTTATCTGGATCGCCATCATAAAAGCGATCGACCACAAGAAAGTAAATGGTTTCCTGACGAAATTCAATATCTCTAGTGTAAAGAAACTCTAGATCAATCTCAGTATCTGTTGGTGGTGTTTCTATAATAGCTTCTACTTTTTCTCGTGCAGAATCAACTTTATATTGATCTGGTGAAAACTGAGATGGAGGAGTTTGTACCATAAAAAAAACTCAAAATTTCATGTAATTCATACTTGTAGATCAACAGTACAACGTTTAGAGTATTGTGTGTCGCTACAAACATCGGTATTGTGACATCCTGCCTACGGAGTAGGTATCTATCGTTAGCTAGTTTATAAATCTATCGATAGATATAATTCGTCTGCTAGAGGATAAAAACAAAGGAATACAGCAGTTATTAACGATAATTGCTTCATCACAAAAATTTACAATATTTACTTAAATCGACTTGCGGTAAATATTGAGCCTAGCCCGTGTTTAGGTGTATATTCGACAACAGATTTTAGAACATCTCAACTCCTTCGGTGTGAAACAAGAATTTGTCCTGTAAGGTCAATACTTGGTTAACAAGCCAATGGAATACAAACTCGATCGAGTTTGTTAGGTCAATTACTACCATCCGAAAGACTCGATCGGCGGTCATTTGGATTACTATGAAAACCTGGACAACGTTGAAATGAAATATCAGGCATCCTGGGGAGAATAAGGATACCAAGGTTACTGGTTAAATTCAAGTTTTTACGAAAATATCGCCGACCGCTTCCTACATGTCTCAAATCATGATAGAGGAAGTCAGGAGTCTGTGGAGTCGGATTACAGCAAGGCTTAATTAGCACTGGAGATTAGCTGTCAACAAGGTTTCGTTACACCTGAGCAATACTTGAGTAAAACACGTATTAGCCAAATTTTTCTCTAGAAGATTCGCTCCATTGGTAAACTGACCATTGTCACTTTCAATCTGTTATTACTATCAAGGAATTAATTCAGGTAGCAATTATGACCAAATATGACAAGGTTTTTAACTCACCAAAGACATCAGAGGAATCACTAAGTCCAGAGGAAGCGGTGGCGGCGATCGCAACTGTCACCGCGATCGCGGATTCATCCATTGAAGATGTAGATGCAGAAAGTTTAGCGGGTATCCTCTGGGAATTCGAGGTCTTCGAGGAATATTCAGAAGATGACATTGCGGAAATAGTTGATAGACTCATCTCCATTGCAGAAGAAGAGGGAATTGGGCCCCTGTTTAATACCGCCAAAGTATCTCTCTCAGATGAATTAGTGCTGGATGGTTTTGCTGCTGGGGTAATAGTGCTTTTAGACGATGATCTCGCCATCCCCAAATCAAAACAAGCCTACCTGAAAAAGCTACAAACAGCCTTGGAACTTGAGGATGAAGAAGCAGAGGAAATCATCAAGGAGGTAATTGCAGCCTTTCAAGAAGCGGAAGCAGAATTTGCAGACGACGAAGATGAAACAGTAGTCATAGAAGATTTTAGTCAACAGACATATGAATCCCCTTTAGGTAATTTTACTGTGCAGATTCCGGTTGATCCGCAGCAGGGTGGTAGAATTCAAAGCCAGGAAGGAGTAGTTGGCTTTTCTGATGATATCGGTACTTTGCTGAGAATCGATTATTATCCTTTCCCCCTAGAACAGTTAGAGGAACTGGAGTCTGTTGGACAAGAAGAATATTTACAAACAATCTTAGTAGACAAGTATGTACCGCAAGCGATTTTTGCCAATGTACCAGATGCTTCTGTGGAGTATAGCGAATATCTGGAAGATACCTTGCGAGGCGCTTACTACGTGTTAATCGATATGCCCAAAGGTTCGACGATTTCTAAGCAAGAAAATAATGGAACTGCGATCAGATTAGATGCGTATCGAGGGCTACTCACCTTTATCAGTGGTGAATTTTTGTATATAGTTAGTAGTCAGCACAGCTTTCTCAATGGCGAAACTCCTGATTCCGTTGAAGAAGAAGCCGAAGACATCAAGGAGAGTATTTTAGAGTTTGTTGAGACCATAGAATTTACTTAGTACATGTCACCGCAAAAAGGTTCGGAAATAGAGTTTTTATGGTGACGGTATTAAATAATCTCTCTATCCAAAAAAGCGATGTCTACGATGGGCTACGCATACGCTAAACAAATTCACGCCATCACCTACCAATAAAATTGGAAAGGGATGGCGTTCTCAATTCAGTGTTCATAACTCATGAACTTATCTGATGTACATTTGGAAAGGGCCATGTCTGACGACAAGCCCAGAGGCAGAATGTCTCCGGTGTCTACGCTTGTAACTTTTCATGACAATAACCCTGCTGAACAATCGCTATCAAATCATCCAAGTAATCGGCGCTGGTGGGTTTGGCGAAACCTTTCTGGCAGAAGATGTCCATATGCCTTCTCGCCGTCGCTGTGTAATCAAGCAACTTAAACCGATAACCAATAATGACCCGCAAACCTACCAACTTATCCAACAGCGGTTTGAACGGGAAGCAGCAACTTTGGAATATTTGGGTGAAAGTAGTAACCAAATTCCGAAACTTTACGCCTACTTTTCTGAAAATGGGCAGTTTTACCTTGTCCAAGAATGGATTCACGGCCAAACCCTGACAAAAATTGTCGAAGCTAAAGGATTTGAGAGTGAAACTGCTGTTCGACAAATTCTCTTGAGTCTGCTTTCAGTCTTGGATTATGTCCACAGCAAAGGCATTATTCACCGGGATATCAAGCCTGAGAACATTATTCTCCGTTCTGTTGATGGCAAGCCAGTTTTGATTGATTTTGGTGCAGTCAAAGAAACAATCCGTTCAGTGGTGAATTCTCCAGGATACCCGACGCGATCGCTTGTCATTGGTACGCCTGGTTATATGCCTAGCGAACAAGCCGTTGGCCGCCCAGTTTATGCTACTGATATTTACAGCTTAGGTTTAACGGCGATTTATCTGCTGACTGGCAAACACCCGCAAGAACTACAAACCGATCTCAAAACTGGGGAAATACTTTGGCAGCAGTACGCCCCTCACGTCTCTTCCCAATTGGCGACGGTACTCAATCAAGCTATTAAGCCTCATGCTGGCGATCGCTACAGCACTGCCAGTAAAATGCTACATGCCTTGCAGTCTGCTAGTAATATACCTCCTGAATTAGCTGCAAATACTTCCACAATCAGTTTTTCTCCCACCACTACATCGACTCGACAAACCCAGGCATTATATTCTCCGCAAAAAAATTCTGCAATCGCAGGGTCTTCTACTCGTGGAAACTGGCAAAAACCTGCTGTGATTGTTGGTACTTTGCTGGTAGGCAGCTTGCTTGGTGCTGTAGCAATTTCTAGCATCACTCGTCAGCAACAACCAGAAACAACCATTGCCACAAGTCCAAACCCATCGCCAGAATCTTTGCCCACTCCTACACCTACCGAACCGCCCGTTTCTTCCCAAACTTCTCCAGTCCCAGTTGTACCGACCTCACGACCAAAACAGCCAGTAATCCCCGATCCTTTGCCAACCTCTAGTCCCCCAGTTGTATCCATAGCACAGCCAGAAAAAGAGCCTGTAACTTCAGATACTCCAGCGCCAGTAGCAGTATCAACACCACAGCCAGAACCAGAGAATATTGCACCTCCCACCCCAGAAGCAACTTCCACAGCACAAAACAACGATCGGCGACCTAGTAAATTAGCTACGACTAGCAGTAGCCAAAGTAGCAAAAGTGTTCCCGCATTTCCTACAGGTACATCAAGAAGCGCTGTAGAAGCTACCCTCGGCAAACCAAATCAAGATTTAAGAGGCGCATGGGGCAAGACCCGTGCTGTTGTTTACAAACTAGTGCCTGATAAAATTGACCTAGGCTATTTATTTGATCGTAATTCTAAAGTGCTGCGTCAAACTGAGGTATCTTTTGCCCAATCAGTAGACCCCCAGATAATGGAGGCTACCTTGAATGGAATGTTAGGTGGGCAAGCCACTGAAGAAATTAAGCAGGGACTCAAACAGATACAACAGCGACAGTCTGATAATTTTAGTTTTAAAAATGGCTTAGTTAAAGGTCAGATTATCCGCCAACAATGTGATTTTATTTATATTAGTATTTGGGATGCAGATTTACATGATTTTGTGAATCCATCTACAGGCAAAAGGTGTTAATTTTTTGAGAACAATATTTCTCAAAATTTAGGTTTCTGTATCCCTTAACACAGATTCGGTATTCAATATAGTCAATAAAAAACTGTATTTATTGGTCTGCAATCAACACAATTTCAGTCTTACCAAGTACAAAAACCCAATTTTTAGAATTAGTGCATTTGTTTTCTAGCTTTTGCAACTCCCAATCCCCAATTTCAAACTGAGTTTTCAATTCTTAATCTTCATAAAGTTATAAATAGCATTATTAAGTTTTTAATAATACTTGTCTCAGCTTCTACATTCATGTCGTAAAGTGCGATCAAAATTGTGTAATCTGAAGACAGCTAAGCTAAATTATTCAATTGAGGTCTGATGACTCCTACAATTATGCGTCAGCTTTGGTCAGTGGTTGAAACCGCCCAAGCCAAGCTCCTCTTACAACTGGATGATGCTAGCTTGGTGCAGTGGTTAGTGAAACAAACCGAAACGCAAGTGTTGTTAGATTCTAACGAAACTGATTATCTGTGCCACTACATTCAATCTCGGCTAGCCCTTATACGTGATATTGCTCATGAACGCCAGTGTTCATGATGCCTACGGCGGGCTACGCCAACGCAAAATTACGATGAATTAATTGATAGTCAAGTGTTATTACTATTGACTATTGGCTTTTTGGAAAAATAACCTTCCACTAAGCAGTCAGAGCCTACTACACGCCAACGAACACGTTCTAGAGACAACGCCTCAGTCATGGTAGTAAAGCCTAAATCGCCCACAGGTGTAGGAGCAATACTACCACCAATGATTTTCGGGGCGATAAATGCTAGAACTTTTTGCACTGCTCCTTGAGCGATCGCACTAGCAGCTAAGGTACCCCCACACTCCCACAACACGCTAGA
Source organism: Nostoc sp. ChiQUE02 (assembly GCF_034531305.2). NCBI lineage: Bacteria > Bacillati > Cyanobacteriota > Cyanophyceae > Nostocales > Nostocaceae > Nostoc > Nostoc sp. ChiQUE02. The sequence goes on along the minus strand of NZ_JAVRBN020000047.1, from coordinate 7,189 downwards.
AAAACCCCGATCGTATAAGTACGCCATTGCCTTGTCTGGTGTAAGGGATGTTACTTCCACCACCTCCACCCCCTGTTTGAGCAACAGTTCTTGAAAATCGGGGTTAGCACCCTCCTCTGTCAATACCAAAGTTGGAGCATCCGCAGTTTGCCACAGATGGGCACTTTCCGGTAAGTTGAGATGGCGACTCATCACCACTCGCAGGGGATTATGTGCCCCCACCTGATGGCTGGTTAAGTAAGGATTGTCTTGTCGGACTGTATTACCACCGACAATTATTGCGTCACAAGCGGCTCGCAGCTGATGTACTTCACTACGGGCATCTTGGCTTGTCACCCAGGCGCTGTGGCCAGAGTTAGTAGCGATTTTGCCATCTAAAGTCATGGCATATTTTAAAATTCCCAAAGGGCGCTTGTAGAGAATACGATGCACAAAAGCTTCATTTAGCTGATGACAAGCTGCCTCTTCTACTCCTACCAACACTTCGATCCCCGCCGCTCGTAAACGGGCAATACCACCTCCAGCTACCAGTGGATTGGGATCAACCATACCCACTACTACTTTTGCCACCCCTGCTTGGATCAATCCTTCCGAACAAGGGGGAGTACGCCCGTAGTGATTGCAAGGTTCGAGGTTTACATAAATTGTTGCACCACGAGCGCGATTCTCCTGGGGAGAGGCTGCGCCAACGCCTGCTGCTTTTAAGGCAAACACTTCTGCATGAGGCTCACCTGCACGAGGATGAAACCCTTCCCCGACAATCTCGCCATCCTTGACAATCACTGCTCCCACTAGTGGATTTGGCGAAGTGCGCCCTAAGGCCAGGCGAGCAAGTTCCAAGCACCGCAGCATCATGCGAGAGTCAAAGTCACTTCCTACCTTTTCCTTTGGTGATGAATTCGAGCCAACTGCTGACTCCACCAAAAGTATATTTTCCTGAGTGTAATTTGGTAAGGATGCATCTGCTTGAGCGACCACAGGGAAATTATCCATAATTTTAAGCAATACTGTAAATGTTATGCACGCGATCGCCCAGCCTTTCCACAGGAGAATCGCGCTTTGATCCTGATATAAACAGAAATATCCAGGCAGGGGTACGGGAAGCGTTGCAGAAAAGTGGGATGAATTGGGGCAAGCATAAGGAAAATTTTGGAAGTTGCTAAATCTATCCCGCAACTATGCAAAGCTGTACGAGAAAGCGGAGCAAATGCTCTCTATAAGACGCTGCACCCTGCGGAATCTTGCTACAAACTTTTGTCTCCGACACGCTACGCGAACGCAAAATCTCAAATCCAAAATAGTACGAGATGGGTTACTTTTATGTTCGCCGATTAACCAGGGTAGCGCTAGCTTGGTCAACAGGCATCAGCACAACTTCATTAATATTGACATGGGGCGATCGCGTCACACAGAAAAATATCACATCAGCCACATCATCTGCTGTCAGGGGTGTAACTCCCTGGTAGACTTTGTTGGCGCGTTCAGTATCTCCGTGAAAGCGCACCTCGCTAAATTCTGTTTCTACCATACCAGGGTCAACGGAAGTTACACGTACCCGCGTTCCCAACAGGTCTTGTTTTAAACCTTCAGAAATTGCTCTCACAGCAGCTTTGCTAGCACAGTAGACATTGCCACCGGGATAGGTTTGATGTCCGGCAATGGAACCTAAATTTACCACATGACCGCGATCGCGACTCACCATTCCAGGAACGACATAGCGGGATAGGTAAAGTAAACCCTTAATGTTAGTATCAATCATGTCTTCCCAATCTTGAAAGCTGCCCTCATGCAACTTGTCTAAACCGCGACTTAGACCAGCATTATTAATGAGAATGTCAATTTCAGACCAGGCAGAGGGTAGAGTCGCAATGGCAGATTCCACAGCGCTGCGATCGCGCACATCTAGCTGTAACAAATGAACTTCAGTCCTAAAATCTTTATTGAGAGTATCTGCTAACTGCTGCAAACGTTCTAAGCGTCTTGCCGCTAAAATCAGTTTTGCACCCGCACCAGCGAAGATTCTCGCACAAGCAGTACCAATACCACTACTTGCACCAGTGATCAAAATGGTTTGATTTTGTAGGGAAGTCATTAGGATAGTTAGGAGTGAGGAGTTAACAACTATGAATTATGAATTAGCACAAGTTTCATGGTTCATAATTTATCATCAGTCGGTCTATAACTCCTAACTCTTGTACAGACGCGATTAATCGGGTCTCTCCTAACTCTTGTACAGACGCGATTAATCGGGTCTCTCCTAACTCCTAACTACTTCTTCACCACTTGCAGGCGCTGAGTTATCATCGTCATCCCATTACCCCGCAGGATTACGGCAGAAACCCATTGGCTACCAGGGGTAGATGGTGCTTGTCCAACTTTAAACAGTCCACCAGATGTTAGTAATTGCAAATCCACAGATGTGGGGTTGAGAAATTTATCTGGTTGGATGGGTTCCTCTAGCGCCGTTCCTAGTAAAAAATCATCACCAAGTGGTTCTTCGACGATCGCATCAAAATTATACTTCTGACCGACTTTCACCTGCTGTGGTAATTTAATATCAATTTGGGGCGGCTTGCTGCCAGAGGTAAGTAGGGTGCGTTCTGACAAAATGTCTTGGTGGACGATTTTTCCGCCTGCAATGCGCTGACGCGATTTAATCGTGGCATTGAGAGCTAACTTATTAGCGTTACCGGAGGGTAAGCCAGTTATGTTTGTTTCTGTTTCGGCAATAATTCCATTGCCTTCAGGTTTTGAAGATAGCAGTTTCGTACTGTATTGCAATTTGGGATATCGTTGCCAAAGTGAAATCAAAGACTTTTCCAAGGTTTGGAGGTTTAATCCATCCCCATGAGTGAAATTGGGGCTGTAGAATTGCAACACCCCTTTGACATCGCCCCGGCTGGCGGCGGCATCAACTTGTGTCAAAAGATTTTTCAGATCGGCTGGTGCATTTTGGGCTGTACCAGCTTGGGCTAATTGCTGTGGTGTCGTTGCTTGAGTGCGTTGCCAACCACTTGTTAAACCAAGGGTTAGCAGGAACGTAACCAGCCAGATATTTGCAGGCAATCTGAGTTGGCGTCTCACTAAGGCAGTAATAATTTTAGTCATTGGTAAGAATTTACTGATTTGATTAGAGAAAGTGAGGAAATTGTTTTATCTTAGTTAAGCTAGACGCTAAACGGTAGAGGTTTGATGGCAAACGCACCGATACGATTATTAATAGCTGCCAGTGGGACTGGGGGACACTTGTTTCCAGCGATCGCACTGGCACAAAAACTTCCAGATTATCAAATAGAATGGCTGGGAGTACCCAATCGGCTAGAAACTCACCTTGTCCCTAAGGAGTATCCCTTGAATACTATTGCAGTTGAAGGGTTTCAGCAAGGGTTTGGACTCTCCTCGATTCGCATCTTGGGTAAACTCGCCCTTTCGATTCTGAAAGTCAGACGAATTCTCAAACAGGGGAATTTTCAAGGGGTGTTTACCACAGGGGGTTACATTGCCGGACCAGCAGTGATTGCGGCGCGTTCCCTAGGTTTACCCGTGATTTTCCACGAATCTAATGCCTTACCAGGTAAAGTAACTCGTTTTTTTGGCCCTTGGTGTAGTGCGGTAGCCTTGGGATTTGAAGTAGCTGCTAAGTATTTACCCCGTGCTAAAAATGTCTGTGTTGGCACTCCCGTAAGAGCACAATTTCTCGATGGGACAATTGATGCATCGCTGGATTTAGCCATTCCTGAAGGTGTTCCCTTAATTGTCGTCTTTGGTGGTAGCCAGGGTGCAGTTGCAGTTAATAAGTTGGTGCGCGAATCTGCAAAAGCTTGGTTTGATGCTGGTGCATATCTAGTACACTTAACTGGTGATCGCGATCCAGAAGCAGATAGTCTCAAACATCCACAGTACATAGCCTTACCTTTTTACAACAATATGGCGGCGTTGTTGCAACGAGCATCTCTAGCGATTAGTCGTTCTGGCGCAGGTAGCTTGACAGAATTGGCAGTATGTGGAAAACCAGCGATTTTGATTCCTTACCCCTTTGCCGCAGAAGACCATCAATCTTATAATGCAGACGTATTTACAAAAGCTGGTGCAGCGTTAACGTTGAAGCAATCAGAGTTGACGACTGAAGTATTGCAAAGTAATGTGTTGAATTTATTGCAGTCACCGCAAGAATTAGCAAAGATGGGGGAAAACGCAAAAGCGATCGCAGTTCCTGATAGTGCCGAAAAGTTGGCGCAGTTAGTGCGTGAGATGATAGAAACTTAAAAAATTCCAAATTCAAAATTGTTCGCGCAGCGTCACGGAGTGAAGATACTAAGAGATAATAGGAATTTATTCTCTAGGTTATGAATATTTTATTTAACCAAAAATTTCGCCTCACAGTAGGTTGTGCTGGTTTGTTCCTTGTCAGTTTAGCCAGTAGCCATCTATATAATCAGTCAACAATTAAACAGCTAGCCCCACAAGAACAGTCTTTTACTCAGCAAGAAAATTTTACCCCACTTCAATCACATATTTCCTTCACTTCAAATCAAGTTGCCGATCCACTTACTTCAAAGTTTCAAAATCCTTTTGTCGTTCAACAAACATCCGATCAGATTTTAGGCGAGCAAAATGCTTTTTCATCTCAGCAGGATTTGTTAGCAGCATCTACACCCTATCCAGTTGTTGATGAGTTCAAAAAATATAAATTTAGCGTTAATGGCAGCCAAGTTTTTAGTACAGTAAAACTACCAAGTAGTAAGGTTAATTTCAATCAAGGAGATTTATTAACCGTTCTCGTTAATACTAGAAAATATTTTCAAGACTACGCCTCAGAAGATCCAGATGTTATGCGTACAGGAGTACTTGCTACTCAAGGAGTTACTGTGCCAGATGTTCTCAAAACTTTGGATTTCATGATTGCTGTTTTAAAGGAGGATATTGCTAATAATCGAGCTACTCGTTTACAAGACCATAAATTTATCAATACCAATTTTCGAGTCATTAAATGGACTGCCTACAACCCAAAGAGTAAACAGCAAAAACAATTACGAATTACCAAATATGCTGTCTTTACTCACTCTGGTTCTCGTAAGAAAACTTCTACTTTTAATACACCAATTTATAGCTTAAAAGAAAACTTTAATAACGATAAGTTTTACACTAGATACACAAAGCAGGATGTTTTATCGGGTATTTACGAACCCGGTGGTAAAGAATTTGGTAAAGTTACAAATCTCGCTTATCTAACCAGAAATGGCTTAGAAGAAGCAATTATGGAAGGAACAATACTGATTAATTTTACAGATGGTTATAAGGCATTTTTTAATGTAGATAGAAATAATGGAATGCCTTACATTCGCGGATTGAAAGCAACAGCACAAAAGCGTTATTGGTATTTTAGAGAGGTTAATGCTATTAAAGGCTATGGATACAAAATAGATGCAAAAATATCTATCAAACCCGGAGTCACTTTTGCTGGAGATGTTTTGAATATCGGCTTAGGTAAAGTGGTTGTGATTGAGCACACTCAAGGTGGTCGCAAACATTTGCAAATGGGAGTCATCGCTGATACAGGCGGAGCATTTTTACCCAATCTTTATCAACTCGATTTTTTGGCAGGTATTTTTAAGAATAAAAAAGAGTTTGGGCAGAATATCAGCCAATTGCCGGACTATGCTACAGCATATTTTTTAGTCAAGAAGTAATGCATTACTAATTCGTAATACTCGCCGGAAGCAAGTATTACGAATTAGTAATTATTTGGTCAACAGTTCTAAGTTATGACCATTGGGATCATAGAAATAGAAGCCACGACCTTCCTTCCTGTGGTTAATTTGTCCTTTATTATGATGCATGGGGTCGCTACTATATTCAATACCGGCCTCGTTGACGCGTGCAAAAATTGCATCAAATTCCTCGTCACTGACATGGAAGGCATAATGATGCGACTCGAATGTTTCAGCGTCAGCGAAGTCTAGCGTCAGTCCATCATTGACATGCACAGCAGCAAAGTGGTCAACGGGAACCTCAACCTCTAAACCAAAAATTTTTGCAAAGAACGTCGCCGATGCTTCCTTGTCATGTGCGGGCACTATGGTGTGATTTAGAGTAATTGTCATGTCACACGTCCCCTCCTAATTTCGGTAATAATCTATATCAACTCTCTATTCAGAGTCGATAACAGCAATTTTCCTTTCTATTTTATCTTTTGGGCGCTGACACCAGAGTAAACCTATATAAATTCCGTGTTTTTTGTATTTTTAACACCCGCAAACACTAAATATAATTTTTAAATAAGCAAAACTAATGACTTTTATCAGCTTTGCTGAAGTAATAAAACTTGATTAAAAATTGTAAAGCAGTGTAAAGTAGTTTCACAGGCAAAGACAAAACCGCCTGATTCATAAATAACTAACCGCACTTATAAAACAATGACAACAACCTTACAACGTCGCGAAAGCGCCAACGTATGGGATAGATTCTGTGAGTGGATCACCAGCACCAACAACCGGATCTACATCGGTTGGTTCGGCGTAGTCATGATCCCCACCCTGCTAGCCGCAACCGCCTGCTTCGTAATCGCCTTCATCGCCGCACCTCCAGTAGACATCGATGGAATCCGTGAACCTGTTGCAGGTTCCTTGATCTACGGAAACAACATCATCTCCGGTGCAGTAGTACCTTCCTCCAACGCCATCGGCTTGCACTTCTACCCAATCTGGGAAGCAGCATCTCTTGATGAGTGGCTGTACAACGGTGGTCCTTACCAATTGGTAATTTTCCACTTCCTGATTGGCGTATTCTGCTACATGGGTCGTGAATGGGAACTATCCTACCGCTTAGGAATGCGTCCTTGGATTGCTATAGCATATTCTGCTCCCGTTGCAGCAGCAACCGCAGTATTCCTCGTATACCCCATCGGACAAGGTTCATTTAGCGATGGTATGCCTTTGGGTATCTCCGGAACCTTCAACTTCATGATCGTCTTCCAAGCAGAACACAACATCTTAATGCACCCCTTCCACCAATTAGGTGTAGCAGGTGTATTCGGTGGAAGTTTGTTCTCTGCAATGCATGGTTCACTAGTAACTTCTTCTTTGGTTCGTGAAACAACCGAAACCGAGTCCCAAAACTACGGTTACAAATTCGGTCAAGAAGAAGAAACCTACAACATCGTTGCAGCCCACGGCTACTTCGGTCGTCT
>NZ_JAVRBN020000046.1:0-48061 GCF_034531305.2 Nostoc sp. ChiQUE02 | reverse complement strand
TGCGCTAGTAACCATATAATCTGATACTGGCGACTTTCTATTCCATCTTTAGCTTGTTTGTAAAGCTGCTCTAATTCCGAAATATTTGAATGCTCGACTATACTGATCCGTTTCGGCATAAATCATATTTTTACTCCCTGCTTTTATCGTAAGCGATTATGCGGACATGATATTACCTGAAGTTAATTGAGCATCAATCACCTCAAACCCTTGCTGCTTGGCGGTAGGGGTTGTGGGTATTCAACCAGACATGGTATGATACTTGCTCTAATCATAGTGTCGCTATTTTTTTGTTGCAATAGTAAGTATACAAACTTTCTGTCTAGCTAACATTAAGCGTTTCTAACACTGTCTCAGAGATGGTGATATGCAAGTCTGCTAAAAGTCATCAAAAAAATTAGTAGAGACGTTTGTAGTAAGCGGCTCTAGCCCTTGAAGTTGAGCGATAAATCGCTCACTACGAACCACTAGTTCATATTTTCAAGTTAAGTCTATTTTGATAAAACAGGGCAGCAAAAAATTTTAAACAGGGAAAAACTCATGATACCAAGTAATAGAGAAAACTTTCAAAAAAACAAACTAAAATTTGTTTCTTTTGAACTTCCGCCTGCGCTTAAATCAGTGAATTTTTCTTGTTTCGTTATCGGACAAAGCTTATCTTTTTTTGGGTCTTGGATGACTCAAATCGCTTTGGTATGGCTAGTTTATCAATTAACTAATTCGGCTGTATTAGTGGGTGTAGCTGGATTTACAAATCAAGCTATGGGCTTGATTATTACTCCTTTGGTAGGAGTATGGCTGGATCGCTGGAATCTACGATATGTCCTCTTAACTACTCAGCTAGTATCTATCCTGCTATCTTCTATACTAACTTTTCTAACTATTAGTGGTAACATTAACGTTGCATGGATTATTGCCATCGGTACGCTTCAAGGAACGGTAAAAGCTTTCGATTTACCAGCACGTCAGGTAATTATTCCCAGGCTTTTGGATAAGAAATCAGATACTTATAGTGCGATGGCTTCCCATTCATTCTTGATTAATACAGCGAAGTTTGTTAGTCCTATGATTGGGGGTTTACTAATTGCTCGATCTGGTGCAGCTTCCTGTTTTTTAGTAGATAGTATTAGTTATCTACCCTTTGTCTCTGCAATCTTAACTATCAAAGTCAACCCAGTTATCAATAATTCATCGAATCAGAAAGCTCAAGTTTGGCAAAATCTCAAAGAAGGGTTTGTTTACGCATACGAATTCTTGCCAATTAAATATTTATTGATATTACAAATTATTATTTGCTTTATGGGAATGACACATGTCAATTTAATACCTATTTTTGCCAAAGAGATTTTAAAAGGTAATGCGGAAACTATGGGTTTTATGATGACAGCCTCGGCGCTTGGTTCTATAGTTTCAGGGATTTATCTAATCTCTAGAAAAAATGTTATGGGATTGGGAAAGATTATAGCAAGTTCTGCTGCAATTCTCGGTTTAGGTTTAATAGTTTTTTCTCGGTCAACCAGTTTAGAGATTTGTCTAGTATTCATGTTTATCATAGGCATGAATAATACTCTAGCTCTCGCTTCAATTAGTAACTTTATGCAATCAATTCTTCTTGAGGAAGATAAAAGAGGTAGAGTAACTAGTATATTTACAACGGGTTTTTTAGGAATACTGCCTTTTGGTAATTTATTTTTCGGAGCATTAGCAGGTTACTTTGGTGTCACCAATGCTTTATTATTTGGTGGTATTTTTTGCATTATAGGAGCATATTTTTTTAGTAGACAACTGCCCCAAATAAAAAAGATAGTGCATCCAATTTATGCAGAGTTGGGCTTACTTCCACAGTTAAATAAAGGCTAAATCTGCTTTTATTGGATGTTGTCTAGAAGCGATGTCTACGATGGGCTACGCCAACGCCTAATTTTTTCAACTCGACTTTTCAACAACAACCGCCTTTGATACTTCATCAAAATCCGCCGTGTCGTTTCAAGCACGGAATACGGCGCTGTGCGCCTGTTTCTTCAGGGCTTTCACCCTCTTGCTAAGTTTATTGTAAAAACCTCTTGATTTTCATCACCGTTTGTGAGAAAGTCTGATTTAACATCTAAAAATACGGTAAATCGATAGACTTGCAGGTGTTTAACAGATGGCTGGAAGAAAGTGCAGCTAATATAGCGACCCTTGAATCCTGGCAACAAGCTATCGGACTGATTAAAACTACGGAAGTGTAATAGCCATGTGATGAAAGCTTGAATATTAGCATTAAATACCTACATAACTGTCAGGAGAACAATCTCCAGTGCAAGTTCCCTTCTAGTAGAACAACCCAGATTTCATATCAAATCTAGTGAGATTGCCCTCTTTCTCTAGAGGTGGGTATTCCATGTGTGGCTCAAAGTCATTCTAGCTTTTAGTCTCTTATGTGTTTACTCATGGCTGGATTTTTAAATTTTTTTTGCCAGTGGAGAACAACTTAGATGCAAGCAGATCCCAATTCTCATCAAGATTTTGAAAAAAATGCTCAGGTTGGTAGTGAAATAACAAAAACCAAGCAACCTCAAACTAGCGCAGGTAGTAGAAAATTATTCCTCGGTCGCGCCAGCAGACGTTTATTTCTCGGTCGCGCCGGTTTGTTTAGTGCGGCTAGTGTTGTGGCTGGAGTTTTCAGTTCATCCCTTTCTTCCAAAAAAGGCGGAGATGTTGTCCAGGCCAAGGAACCTGCTGGAAAGCCCGACTATGGCGACTTACGTGAAAAAGCTTTTCAAGTACGTACAACAGCAGCCAAGGTAAATCGGGAAATTTCCATTCCTCCCCATCCCACCAACGGAGATGAAGCGAAGTACGCCAACAAAATTGCCACAGATACACGAGGATTACCCCATAATCAGCTGGGTGAAGTTGATCTGAAGGCTTATCAATCTTTTATTAATGCGCTGAACTCCGGCGATCCCAACGAGTATGAAAAGATCATCTTGGGCGGCAAACGGAAGTTGGTACAACCGCTCACTCCATTAGCAATTAGCTTGAGTGGGGTGAATACTTGCCAATTGGCGATTCCAGTGCCACCTACCCTTGATAGTGCCGAGCAGGGGGCTGAATTCCTCGAAATTGCTTGGCAACAACTCTTGCAGGATGTACCTTTTAGCGAGTTTCGCAATGATACAACTAACCCGCTGATTCTGGCAGCTGTTAAGGATCTGAATCGGTTGTCAGCATTTAAAGGGCCTAAACAAAACGGACGGGTTACACCCGAACTCCTATTTCGAGGCACCGCGATTTACGTTGATGCCTCTGGTCGAACGGCTTACCACACTTTACCAGGGGTAGATGTGGGGCCATACGTCTCCCAGTTTTTACTGCGTCCAGTGCCCGCAGGAACACATAGTTATGCTCAACTTAACCGTGTTCCCCTAGCTATTCCCGAAAACAGTTTCCAAATCAATTATGACGAGTGGTTGCTAGTGCAAAATGGTGGCGATTCTGGTCGAAAGATTAAGTTTGACTCGACCCATCGCTACTTTATCAACGGGCGCGACCAGTCAGAGATTGCCCATACGCCACCACCCGTTTATGGAAATGCTGCTTTAATTCTACTGGCCAAGCCAGTCAGCGATGACCCTCTAGCTGGTGGTGTTGGCTCACCTTACAATTCCACTAATCCCTATAACAAGTCGAAGACCCAATCAGGTGGTTCTGGGACATTTGGGCCAGGGTATTCACAATCTTTGATCGGTTGGGTTAGTCCACATGCAATTAGAGCAGCTTATTGGCAGAAGTACTATGTTCACCGTCGTCTGCGAGCGGAGGCTTATGGTGGATTGGTTCACAACAACAAGGTGAATAAAACGAACTATCCGATTCACCCCGAAGTTTTCAAGTCAGAAGCACTCGATCGCTTCTTTAGCAAAAACAAATCCTATTTGCTACCACAAGCTTTTCCTGAAGGAGCACCGTTGCACTCTTCTTATCCAGGGGGCGCTTCGGTGTCCGCAGGTGCTAGCGTCACAATCTTGAAGGCGCTATTTGATGAAAGTTATGTGATTCCAAATCCGGTGGTGCCCGATCCCAACGATCCCACCAAGTTGATTCCATATCAAGGGCCACCCCTGACGGTGGGTGGTGAATTGAACAAACTGGCGGCGAATATTGGCTTGGGTCGCGATAGCGCGGGGATTCACTGGCGCACAGATGCAGCAGCCTCGTTGGCCCTTGGCGAAGCGATCGCCATTGGTATTCTTAGAGATGAGAAGCTAACGTTCCGCGAAAACTTTGAAGGTTTCACATTCACGAAATTTGATGGCACAAAAATCACCATCTAAAACTCTGTGTCATGGCGATCGCAACTCCTAAACTACTGAATTTTGAGAAAAGCGATCGCCATCACACTATGATTTGTCCAAAATTTTTCATTGAAATACTAAAGAATTGCTATCTACATTAACCCGATTAAGCTACAGTAGTTTAAAACCTAGCTTTTGCAAAGTAATGCTTGTAGCTGTGCAATGCTCTGGGAAAATCAATGGTAAAAGATTTATCTGGACTCGAAATTACTACCGATTCATCAGCTGCGGTAGATGCCATCAATAGCTTTGTCGATCAATTACTGTGTGTTGGTAACGATGCCCAAGTTATTCTCAAAGCAGTTGAGGCAGATCCGGCTTGTATCATCGCCAACGCTCAAGCTGCCGCCTTTCATCTGTTTGTTGGTGGCTCTGTTGCCTTAACCCAGGCAAAATTTTATCTTAATGTGGCGAAAGCAAACTTGAAAAGAGCTAATGATCGCGAAAAACTTTATCTTGCGGCAATTGAAGCTTGGGCAAACCGAGATATTGCCCAAGCGATCGCTCACCATGAAGCGATCGCTGATAGCTATCCTCGCGATTTAGCCTCGGTACATTTAGTCCAATACCACTATAGAAATTCTGGTAACAGTCAAGAAATGCTGCGGATTGCCGAAAAAGTTTTCGCCGCCAATCAAGATAACCCTTATATGTACGGGATGCTAGCTTTCGGGCTGGAAGAGTGTCATCGTTTAGCAGAAGCAGAAGAATATGGGCGACAAGCGATCGCGCTGAAACGAGATAACCGTTGGGCACACCACGCCGTTGCTCATGTATTAGAAACTCAAGGACGCTTAGAAGAGGGAATTATTTTAATGGAGAATCTTAGCGACACTTGGGAATATGGTAGCTCGGCTTTTCATGGACATCTTTGGTGGCATACATCTCTTTATTACTTGGATATTGAAAATTTTGCCAAAGTACTAGAAATATATGACACGCGCATCTGGGGACGTGCCAAAAAAGATAATGGACGCGAGCAGATCAATGCGATCGCATTGTTGCTGCGGCTGGAGTTACGCGGTGTAGATGTCGGTTCGCGCTGGCAGGAGCTTGCTGCTTACCTGCAACCACGGCTGCACGAGCACGTCCTCGCCTTCCTCGATTTGCAATATATCTATGCGCTGGTGCGGGGCGGTAAAGATGACTGGGCTACTGAGATGCTAGAGAGTATGCAAACTCATGCAGAGAACGTATTACCCTATGCTCGACGCACTTGGGCAGAGGTTGGAGTACCAGCTGCTAAGGGGATGATTGCTCATGCTCGTAGGGATTGGGAGAGGGCGATCGCTCAACTAGAGCCAGTGTTACCCGATTTATACTCCACAGGTGGATCTCATGCTCAACGAGATTTATTTGAGCAAATTTATCTTGATGCACTGATTCGCGATCGGCAGTATCACAAAACCTTGAATGTTCTGGAAAAGCGCAATGCTGCCCGTGGCAATATTCCAGTGATTCAACGGGAATTAGCTAATACCTACAGTCAGCTAGGACGCATCGATGAAGCACATCAAGCTTCTCAACTTGCTTTAGAACTTTCACAACGTTATCAAAAAGTAGAGCAAACAGTATGACAACATACGTAAATCTCGGAAAAAGTGGACTGAAAGTATCACGCCTAGCTCTGGGTACTATGACCTATGGTTCTCGGAAATGGCGAGAATGGGTACTGGAAGAAGAAGAGAGTCGCCCGTTTATTAAACTAGCTTTGGAATTGGGGATAAACTTCTTTGACACCGCCGATGTTTACTCTTTAGGTGTCAGTGAAGAAATTCTGGGACGAGCACTCAAGGACTTTGCTAAAAGAGAGCAAGTTGTCATTGCTACCAAAGTCTTCAATAAAATCGGTGATGGCCCTAACGATCGCGGGCTGTCTCGTAAGCATATTTTTGATGGCATTGATGCCTCATTACGCCGTCTACAAACAGATTACGTCGATTTGTACCAAATTCACCGCTGGGACTACGAAACGCCCATTGAGGAAACCCTAGAGGCGCTGCATGATGTAGTTAAATCAGGTAAAGTTCGTTACTTAGGAATCTCAAGTGTTTACGCATGGCAGTTTGCCAAAGCCCTTTACACCGCTGACAAACACGGCTGGACTCGCTTTGTATCTATCCAAAATCACTACAACTTGGTTTATCGAGAAGAAGAGAGAGAAGTGATACCTTTATCTCTAGATCAAGGAATTGGGATCATTCCCTGGAGTCCCTTAGCGCGTGGTTTCCTCGCTGGGAATCGCAGTAAACAAGACTATGGTCAAACTGTGCGGGCGAAAACCGATGAATTTTCCCATAGTCTCTATTATCAAGATTCAGATTTTAAAATAGTCGATCGCGTCGTAGAATTAGCTCAAAAACGCGGTGTTAAACCAACGCAAATCGCCCTAGCTTGGCTATTGCATCAACCGGGTGTAACGGCTCCAATTGTTGGTGCAAGCAAGATAGAACATCTCAAAGAAGCAGTTGAGGCTGTGGATTTGAAGCTTTCCGATGAAGAGCGCAAATTCCTTGAAGAACCTTACACACCTCATCCCATCTTAGGACATCAGTACCCAGCGTAGCAGGTACTGGGGATTGGGAAAATATTCTTGCCTAATCCCTAATCCCCGCCATCCATAAGAGGTTAAGGTAATTGCACATTAGGCTTTCTAATTCATAACCGCCCTCTAAAGCAAAAAGGATTCGCGGTGTAAACTCTAGGCATCATAACCTGAATATTTACCAAAAAGCTTTGGCTGTAGAACCTTGTAAGATATCAGGGTTATTGGAGCTTTTCCGTCTGATTTGACGGGAAGTAATTAGAGCGATCGCCAGAAATTTCACGTTTTTAATAATAGTGGGTAAATTAATTTTATTATGTTCTATCAATGCTCGTAAAAAATCTAACGATCTTGTGATAGTAAACCAAGGAAATCCATCATCTACTATTGGACTAATATTGTGTTTCCCGTAACGTAACTCTAAAGCTTTACAGCCAGAATTCCATCTGTAAATTTGCTCCATCCAAGCACTTTTAAGGGAACTATTCATAGTTATCTCACCTATTTTGGGGGATCTATTTATAGAGATAGCTTTCAATAATATATCAGAGTTAAAACCAGCATGATGAGCTAATATGCTAAGATGCACATCTTCAACTCGTATTCCTGGATATCTTTCACTAATTACCACTAACAAGCTAATCATTACATCTGTTCTAGCAACAATACCACCTCCAGGGTTCCACTTGTAACCAGAAAATCTCCCATGTACGACATTAAGAAATAACTGGATAGGAGGTAGTTCTTGACTAAAGTCAGGTAAGAGGATTTCCATGTTATCCAGCATAGCTTTTTGATAAACCACAAATTTATTGCGTGTGCTGACAATATCGATTTGTGGACTGTTTTTTAACTCATTAACTATTAACATCAAGCTATTAGTATCTAACTTAGAATCGATTGCTTGATGTTTAGTTTCCAGTAAAAACTGAGTTTCAGCATCGAAAGTTACTACGAACTCAGGAGGCGTCCATCCCTTTTCTATACTGTTTAACAGTAAGGAGCCATAAATATCACCTAAAACTCTGATTTTACCTGATGAATGTAAACTAACTTTCTGATGAATAAAAAATATTCTATGCTGAGAATATTCAGGAGAAATTTTATCTAAAAAATAAGGTTCACCTATGCATTCTACATTGTCAAATATCTTAGCTGGAATATTATTTTCTGGCTTTGCTTCGGTATATAAGTGAGTAATTTGGATATTTGGCAATAAGTCAAAATATTCGATTACTTTTGGACATTCAAAACCATGATTTAGTCCAATAATGATATCCGCTTTCATTCCCATATCAGCAATTTGCTGAATGATTTTGGGAATGGTGTAAGGTAAAAAGCTGTCGGCTTTATTAGCAGCAGCTACTACTCCTAAGATTCTTGTATTATCAAAAGTATTTTTGGTTTTAGAGATGATCCATTCCCGACAATATTTGACAGCTTTAATGTCTGAATTTAATACGCTATCTTGTGTACTCTTGAATAGTTGTTTCTTTTTTAAGGATGGAATTTGACAAACAGAGATTCTCCGAAATGTATCTATAAACATATCTTGAAAAAGCTCTATAAAATTTTTTAGACTTCGTTATTTTTAGCTGCTTTTTTAATCCAGAACAGTAGTTGTTCTAACATTTTATGAATAGATAACCCAACTTGTTAGCATTCTTGATAGATTAATGTAATAAACAGTTTGTCAATAAGTAACAATGCTTAAATTTATGCCAAAAACTGGGATGAAAAACACAATTTTTGGGCTAGCGATGCCTACGCCTCATCTTAAAATGCATCACTCATTCTTACCTGATAAAGCCCGTAAAATATTTAATTTGATACCTAATTATCGCTCTCAGTCCTCGCCTAACTACTATTGACAAAACTAATTTTGTCTTAACCTGTCAGGAATGGAACATCTCAAAGAAGTAGTTGATACCAATTAAAAAAAATAATGTGATAGATACAAGCCTAGAAACCCAGATAAAATTTAGCTAACTGAGTTGCAAAAAATAACTCACATTGGATAAACAGAGAATTTTGAGGTTTACATCAGGAGTAATATAATGTCAGACTCATCTACAAAAAGAAGTATTGCCACTTATACACGAATGGCAGACGGAACAAAAGAAGATTATCTTTTGTTGCAGGAACATTCTAAGCCTTTGTTGAATCAGGTTGCCGATCGCGCCCTAACACTTTTAGTTGGCTTACAAGAGAGTTATCCAGGAAATCTGATCGATCGCTATCAGCATTCGCTACAAACGGCAACACGGGCTTTTCGGGATGAGGCAGAAGAAGAGGTCGTGGTAGCTGCGTTGCTACACGATATTGGGGATTTACTAGCACCCGTAAATCACGCAGAGCTAGCGGCAGCCATCCTCAAACCTTATGTGAGTCCAGCTACCCATTGGATAATTGAACATCATGGGATTTTCCAAGGCTATTATTTCTGGCATCATACAGGACGCGATCGCTATGCTAGAGAAAAGTTTCGAGGTCATCCTTACTTTGACTGCACTGTGGAGTTCTGCCATAAGTGGGATCAAGAATCATTTGATCCAAACTATGATACTTTGCCGCTGAATTTCTTTGAGCCGATGGTACGCCGGATCTTCGCTCGTCAACCTTGGGGGGAGCATACAAAACAGGAATCTTAGGGAGGTAGGAGGCAGGGGGCAGGGGGCAGGGGGAGAGAAAAAATAATTTGTATGAAGCTTTTAGTGAAATGGTATCAGTCCTGCATTTTGTACCTCACTTAAAAAGCAAACTGCTGTATTTGTTTTGGTTTTTAGCCAAAGTATTATTTTCAAGTCAGAAGGCATGACGTGAAAAGTTAGATTTTGAACTACACGTAGCTCGGAGGCGGAGTGACTCCGACTCCGTTCAGTTCCACTGCGGGAAGTAAGCTACAGTCGGGTTTTATATAAGAGTCTGAAACTCTCTTCAATTTTGAATTTTGAATTGTTAAGCTGGGTTCCAAGTGCCGTGGAAGCTGTGGGGAATGACGCTAGGTAATCCTAGTTTGCAAACTGGTTCTGCATCTAAGCGATCGCTATCAAATATCCAAACTTCACTACTATGAGAATTACCATCGTATACAACGGTTAGCACCCAGCCTTGCTCAGGGTTTTGGGCATCTTGGGCGTAGATGGGTTCTGAAGGATAGCGGTTTTCTCCTAAGTCTGCTTCGGTTAGGGTTTCGGTTTTGTAGTCGAAGCGAGCGATCGCACTGAACGATTCTTTGTCTGTATTCGTTCTTTGGGGCATTAATAATATATAAGTATAGCGCCAAGGTTGCCCAACTTGCGTAGCTTGCCGCCGTAGGCATCGCTGCACTACGGGAAATTCACACTTGCGGTTCACAACTTCCTGTGTTGCTGTCACTTTACCAGTTTGGGGATTGAGGCGCACTTGCCACAATGTTCCTCTAGGAACTGTGTGCGTCTCACCAGTTGCGAATTCTCTGAGATACTCATTAGTTTGGTGAAAATCTGCATATCGCACCATGTCCAGAATCACGGAACCGTCTTGATCTTCATAGCCATTGCCAAAATGCCAATTAAACCAGGGATCAGTTTCGCCACGACTAACTAAGGATAAGTTTTCCCGGTCAAAGATTAACACCTGGGTTCCTAACTGAGGTTCCCACAGCAGAGATTCACTAAATGTAGTCAGACCTAGCATAAGTGACAGCATTTTCATCCGCATTGGTGGCATGAAAAACACCAGATGCCTTTGAGTTAAAACAAAATCATGCATGATAGAGTAGCGATCTAGCTTAAAAGCAGTTTTTTGAATAATTTTGCCAGTAGCATCGCTTTTGTAGAGATTCAGTTGTACAGAACTTCCGATACTGATTCCAAAGTTAAAAATCTCGCCTGTTTGTAAATCGCGCTTGTAATGAGCAGAATAAGGTAATCCGTTATCCAAAGCACCTAAATCATCCAATCCCTTCGTTTCTAAAGTTTGCAAATCAAGGGCATAAGGATTGGTTGCTTCCCATAGAGCCAACAATTTATCAGGTAAAGCCAACACTGAGGTATTCGCTGCATTCTTAATCTGTTGACCCCACCGCTTCCAGATGGGCCCTGGCGGATGCATACCATAGACACCATACAGGAACCTATCCGCTTGAGTTTCAGCTTGATATTCTGCTGTTTGCACATAGCGATAAACTCCGGTGGCTCCTGCATCCGTGAAATGGACGCCGAGAATTGCCCCATCTCCATCAAACCAGTGTCCTACGCGATTGCCACCGCGTTCTAGCCGTGCGGGGCCATTGCGGTAAAGTGTGCCGCGCAAGCCATCTGGGATTTTGCCAGAAAGAATTGATAGTTGCGTAAGGGGAAATTCTTTTGCTGGTTCTGCGATCGCATTCGCCCAAGCTTTTTTTGTTGACTTTTTAGTAATAGTCTGCATATTAAAATCTTGCCTGATACATTATGGATTTACACAGATGTATTCTGACATTGTTGCAATATTTTGCTTTGCAGAGAAAGCGGGATGATTTAGCAACTTACATAATTCCTCCACTGGTTATATATGAGGGTGTTGTCATCAGCGAATTTTTCAAGGATTTCGCCTGGCCTGTCCAAACAGATAACGTGATCGTCTGAGCGATCGGCAAAAGTTACATATTGTAGTGCTTTGTAGCTGCCAAACAATACTAAATTGCTGATCAAAAATTTAGAAATCAGCCTTTTGGTATAAGCTATATTTATTTTTATATGCTTTATGCAAGTGACTTGTACAGAATTTTGTCTATAGATTTACTGTCTTACACAAAAGCTCAAAATCTATCAAATATACAAGCAGGATTTGATATAAAACATCCCCCTTAGGGAGGAAATTTGTACGTTTTCCTCAGGGATTAGACATAGTTAAAACGTTAGAAAAAAAGTAAAAAAAGTGGGATTTAAAAAGTAGGAAAAGTAGGAAAAGTGCGTTAAGTAGGAAAAGTAGGATCTTTTGTATAAACTGTTGACAAGCTTTTAGATAAATTGCTATTTATGAGTACATCAAAGGCACAAACGCCTACGTACTTTCTGGAGAAAATTATGGCTAACGTTAATGGTTTGACACAACTCACCAATCAAGAAGCTATTTTTGAGGAAATTAATGAGGAAGAATTAGAAGCAGTAGTGGGAGGAGGAGTAGTCGGATCACTACTTTCAGGAATAGTACCACCACCAGCGCTCGAAGCTATCAAATTCGGTCTATTCACGATTTTAGATTTTCTCCTATAGCCTTTCTAGCGTAATTGGTTTGCTGAACTCAACAAATTGAAGTGTAGCAAGTATGGTTACTAACATATGAAGTGAACTTCAACCAGAGCTAGCATAAAAATATTAGCCTGAAGAGGTTGTAATTTTTATGAAAGTTTGTTGATCGAAGAGAATGCTACAAATTCATCTTCGTTGTCGCTCAACCAATACCTAGTATAACCCCAATTATACACTCCTCATTACTTGGTACTGTAGCCAGAAGTCAGAATGTTCTGACTTCTGAATTTTTTCATGTCACTTCTGCGTTCACAAAGAACCTATTTGTGCCAGAAGTCTAAGGTTTGAATTGAGATTGAAGATTTGAGATTTAAGTGGTTCAGTGCCGTACCAAAGAGCAGTAGTTTGGCAAGCAACGAACGAATATCTTTACAGCTTTTATTGATAATTTACTTTTATCCAATGGTAAAGACTAGGCGACAATGCTCTTTTATAAAAAATCGTAGTTTTAAACTTTTACATCATAAAAACGTTAGTAATACAAGTAGAAAAAGTTATAAAGCTGGAAACTAAAAAAGTGGTAAAAGTGGGTTAATTGATAAAGGTAATATCTTTTGTATTAACTGTTGACAAGCTATTAAACAACCTGTTATTGGTAAATACATCACAGATACAAATTGTCTGCATATTTTTGGAGAAAATTATGGCTAATGTCAATCAAGTGAGTTTCAAATCCATCTGTAATCAAAAAGTTACTATCGAGGAACTGATAGATGGTGAATTAAAGGGAATAGTGGGAGGAGTTGTTTCTTCGTCAAATATTTCAGAGATAACTGCGATTTCAACTGATGGAACTAAGTCTAGCGTTGTAGACTCTACTCAAGAAATTGTGGATGTGAAGAATAAAATAAGAAAACGCAGAACACAAAAAACTACAATTTTAAATGGAGTAACGACAACAATAGAATCACAAGAGACTTCACCTATTTAGCATTCACGCCAACTCAAGTTTAACTCACGGTTGTGTATCTAATTGAAAATACGTATCCCCAACTTTCCAAGAAGTTGGGGATATTATTTTTTATGGAAAACTTAGCATGTTGACGTTGCCTGAAATGTAGAGCCTGTAATACTTATAGTAACTTTTAAAAAACTTTATTTGTAGATATACCATCTACTTTACACACCTATTTTTAATATCTAAAGAGTTTACATAACCATTTTGCTATTCCTAAACTTCCTACTTTTCCTACCTTTCTTGATTTGAAATATGCCAATATTTTATACTCATTTAAAATCTAAGCTTTACAAAAACTTTTTCTAACTTTATGATTTCTTTATAAACCATTTTTTCAAAAAGCTGTATGATTTAAACATAGTGAAATTACAAAGCAACAACCAATAAAAAACGTCGTTAAATACATTGTATTAGTACGTTTTAACGATAAAGCTAATAATAAAAATCGGTAGATACGCATGAATCTAATGATTTTTGTTATTTGCAATTATTTGGTTGAGCAAAAGAAAGATTTCACTATTCCAAAACCATTTTTTACAAGGAAGGAAATTTTATGTCAGTTGTAACACTTGAACAACAAACACTCGTAGTTATGACCGAATTAGCTGATGAAGAAATCAGTGGAATTGTTGGAGGAGGATACAAATCAGTTTTCAAGCCCGAGACTAAGATCAAGTCTGAAGCCGAAGGTAAAAACGTAATATCAACCATTCAAGCTGGTAACGCATATGCAACTGGTGGTGGAGATGCTGTTGTTGATCAAAGCTCATATAGCGAGATTAATAACAGCAAAAACAAAGTGAGAATTTATAACTATTACTAAGTTATCTCTCTAGTACGCTCTGCCTTGACTTATCACATTAACAAAGGAAGGAAATTTTATGTCAGTTGTAACACTTGAACAACAAACACTCGCAGTTATGACCGAATTAGCTGATGAAGAAATCAGTGGAATTGTTGGAGGAGGATACAAATCAATTTTCAAGCCCGAGACTAACATCAAGTCTGAAGCCGAAGGTAAAAACGTAATATCAACCATTCAAGTTGGTAACGCATATGCAACTGGTGGTGGAGATGCTGTTGTTAAGCAAAGCTCATATAGCGAGATTAATAATAGCAAAAATAATGTGAAAACTTGGGGTGGTTACTAGGTTATCTCTCCAGTACGCTCTACCTTGAGTTATAACCTCAGCAAAGGAAGGAAATTTTATGTCAGTTGTAACACTTGAACAACAAACACTCGTAGTTATGACCGAATTAGCTGATGAAGAAATCAGTGAAATTGTTGGAGGAACCTACGAAAGTCTAGCTTTCAAGAGCAGGACTAACGTTGATGTCAAAGTCAAAGGTGGAAACGTAATAACAACCGTTCAAGTTGGTAACGCACTTGCAACTGGTGGCGGAAAGGCTGTTGTTTCTCAAAGTTCATATAACGAGATTAATAACAGCAAAAACAATGTGAAAACTTGGGGTGGTTACTAGGTTATCTCTCTAGTACACTCTGCCTTGAGTTATCACCTCAACAAAAGTCACTTTAACAGTTTGTATTGCCAAAAATTTCTCCATCATGATTTGTATCACCACTACAAATCAAAACAACACTAAGGTAGTAAGTATGCAAGTTACATATTATTTCGTTAAGTCATTTATAAAGCAGTAGTCCTTTGCCAATTGCTACGAACAACTGACAAAGGACTACAGATGACCCTTACGAATAAGTGTACAGACATCTTATAACATAGTGGTCTGACTATTTCTGGCATCACAACTTACAACAACGTTACACGAACATTGGCGGGTGTAAGCCAGATAACATGAAAGGTCAAAGGTAAGCGACCAGCCATTATTATCCCTTACTTCTTACCTACCCGTCAATGTTTTCGTATGAAAATTACAGAATCGTTACTTTAACGGAAGTTACTGTAATTTTTGGTTAAGTGACTGAAAGAATTTCGCTAGACCATACTCGTTTTGTAGACGGAAGGATTTATTATGTCTAACATCACTCTTGAACAAGAAGAGCTTGCAGTTATTACAGAGTTGGATGACGAAAAAATGGTTGCCCTCGTAGGAGGAGGTTCTTCGAAACCACCAATAAAATGGCCGAAACCACCAAAACCTGAGCAACCAGAATATCACCCATCAAAAGGCTATGGTGCTTTGATAAAGCTAAATATTGATTTTGATCTTGATCTTGGTCTTGGTCTTAGTCTTAGCAACCTTCTTGGTGATCTGTTATAAATTACACATTTTTCGTTAAGACTATCATTAATTCAGTGTTTAGATGTCAGTTAACATCTGACATCTGAACAAAGGACAAATGATAGAAAGCGACGCTGAGGCTAAGTAGACTTTTCACGAGTTCTGTAAGCTCTGTTTTATACTAGGGTGTAAAGGTGTACAAGGGATTGATTATTTACGTTTAAGTAAAAGTATTTTCCCTAAACCTTTACACCCTTTTTTAAATGCTCTAAAAAGTTGCCTGGATTTCTCCTGAAGTTATAAGCAAAAGTTTCTTCGTTGAGAATTAAAATCATGTCTAAAAAAATCAAAATTTTAAAAATCTTTAATTTATAATTTCCCGACTTATTATAAGATGATATGATAGATTAACTTCTATTTTTGAGCATTAATACTGTCAAATAAGCAAGCAATTGTCTTGCCTATTTTATATTTAGGCTGCAACTCCCAGTGATTGCAGCAGAAGTATTGTGCTCACTCAAAACTGTTTTTTGTTTTCATTCCCATAGAGATTGGGACGGTGTTTGGTGATTAATCAAAAAAGCGACCTGTTCCGCAAAGAAGCTTTAGAGCGTGCTTCTTCGCCGGAAGAACTAGATCAAATTATGCAGGTAGTCAGCCCGAAAAAGTGGCTACCTCTAGTTGCTGTTGGTTCGTTGGTGGCAACGGGGCTGACTTGGAGTTTTTTAGGTCGAATCCCAATTACGGTGACGGGTACTGGAATAATAGTCTATCCCAGTACAATTACCTCATTCCAGTCACCGATCGCAGGTAAATTACGAACAATCAACGTCCGGGTTGGCGACTATGTAAATAGAGGAGATGTGCTGGCGACGCTAGACCAAAGCGAACTGATGAAACAGCTACAACTAGTCCGCTCTAAGTTAGGGCAACTACAAACAGAAGATAGCGCTGCTAGCTTAGTGCAAGGACAACGGCAAAACGCAGACAAAGAAGCGATTAAACAGCAACGCCAATCTTTGCAGCAAAACCTCCAAGCAATACAGAAACTCACCCCGATTTTAAGAGAAAAAGGGCTAAATTCGATTCAACGCGATCGCGCCAACCAAACCCAAAGCTTACAAGCACTGCGGGATCTCTTACCTACCTTCAAACAGAGATTGACCAACCGCCAGCAGCTATTGCAGGAGGGAGCAATTTCTGGCGATACAGTCCTACAGTCACAGCAAGACTACTTAAATGCTGTGACCCAAATTAATGAAGCCGAATCGCAACTCAAGCAACTGGATGTCAAGGAAGCAGATGCCCAACGACAATACCTAGAAAATTTGAACTCAATTAAAGATTTACAAGCGCAATTAAAACAACTAGATAGCAAAGAAGCGACCGCGGCGCAACAAGACTTAGAAACTGTAACTACCCGCAAAAAAGAAATTCAGGAAGTCCAGCGGAATATTGTTCAATTAGCACTACAAGTATCGAGCAACAGCTTAGTCAAGAGCAGTTACTCTGGACGAATTTTAGAAATCTCGGCAAGTCCGGGACAGGTTGTTTTACAGGGTACACCCATAGGAGCGATCGCCGCACAACAGCGATCGGCTCAACCTGTGAGTGTGGCATTTTTTCCCGTTGGCGATGGCAAGCAAATTCAACCAGGGATGAAGTTACAAGTTACACCTAGTACAGTCCAACGCGAACGCTTTGGTGGCATCATCGGTGCTGTCACAGATGTCTCAGCCTTTCCCGTGACTAAAGAAGGTGCATTAAGTATAGTAGGCAATTCCGAATTCGTAGAAGCTTTGATGTCACAAGGGCCACAGATCCTAATTACTGCGCGACTGCAACCAGACAATTCGACCTTCAGCGATTACAAATGGTCTTCTTCCCAAGGGCCACAGACGAAAGTCACTTCTGGAACTACCACCTCAGTACAAGTTACTGTGGAAGAACGCGCCCCGATTACTTTTGTTCTGCCGATTCTGAGATCCTGGAGTGGCATTTCGTGATATTGGGGATGAGGGAGACAAATCAATTAAAAATTAAAAATGAAGAATCTATACTTATGCCTCCTACCTCTTGTACAGACGCGATGAATCGCGTCTCTCAGATAACGCCTATTTGAAAGCAAAAAGATTTAGACTTCATTCAACGCGATGCCTACGGCGGGCTACGCCTACGCGCCAACCAAAAGTAACTTTCATATCAATAAATTAAGCCAAAGTCCAAGTTTTAAAAAATATTTTTATGTTCTGGCGAAATCTGCAAAATATATTAGGGCGCTTGCGTAAAAACAAGCGGTGTCATACTCCTACCCTGCTGCAAATGGAGGTAGTAGAATGCGGCGCTGCTGCTTTGGGAATTATTCTCGG
Source organism: Nostoc sp. ChiQUE02 (assembly GCF_034531305.2). Classification (NCBI taxonomy): domain Bacteria; kingdom Bacillati; phylum Cyanobacteriota; class Cyanophyceae; order Nostocales; family Nostocaceae; genus Nostoc; species Nostoc sp. ChiQUE02. The sequence continues at coordinate 30,371 of NZ_JAVRBN020000046.1, read as the reverse complement.
TTATTACAATCGCATTGTCCCACTGACAGAACTGAGGCAAGCGTGCGGTGTCTCGCGGGATGGAGTTAGTGCCTTAAATATCTTGAAGGCTGCCAGAAATTATCGACTCACCGCTAAAAGCTTTAAAACCAACTTATCTGGCTTGTTGCAGTTAAAATTTCCCTACATTGTATTTTGGAACTTTAACCATTTTTTAGTAGTAGAGGGAATCGGCAAACAGCGAGTTTATCTCAACGATCCTGCTACTGGACGGCGCATCGTCTCCTTAGAAGAATTTAGCGGCGCTTACACGGGTGTGGTGCTAGTTCTAGAGCCTGGTTCAGAATTTCAACGCGGAGGACGCAAGCCTAGCACAATCTTAGCTTTGTGGTCACGGTTGCGAGGCTCCATTGGCGCATTACTTTACTGCGTGCTGGCAGGATTTTTGTTAGTAATTCCTGGACTGGCGCTACCTGCATTCTCCCAGGTATTTGTAGACAACGTATTGATTGAGCATCGGTATGAGTGGTTACGTCCGCTAATTTTAGGCATGATCTTCACAGCCGGACTCAGTGGATTTTTGACGCTGCTACAGTTGCAGTTTTTGCGTCAAATGAAAATTAAGTTGTCCGTGGGTATGAAGAGTCGGTATCTGTGGCACATTTTACGCCTACCCATCAGTTTTTATGATCAGCGGTATGCTGGGGAAATCAGTAGCCGGATGCAACTCAACGACAGCATCGCCGACATGCTTTCGGGTGAATTAGCGACTACAGTAATTGCAGTAGCATCAGTATTTCTATATGTAGTAGTGATGTTGCAATATGATGTTGTACTAACTTTAATTGCGATCGCTTTTGTCATTATCAACCTTGCCGCTTTGCAGTGGGTGAGAGGACGGCGCGTAGATGCCAATATCAAACTCATCCAAGAAGAGGGAAAAGTTCGCGGCGTAGAAATTTCTGGTCTTCAGAGTATGGAGACGCTAAAAGCATCTGGATTAGAGTCAGATTTCTTCTCCCGCTGGGCGGGTCACTATGCCAAAGCCATCAACACCCAGCAGGAATTAGAGGAAACAAACCAGACTATAGGTGTTTTACCATCTTTTCTGTCAGCGATCGCTTCCATGCTGCTTTTAGCTGTAGGCGGTTTGCGAGTCATGGATGGAGCCTTGAGCATCGGCATGTTAATAGCCTTTCTCGGCATGATGCAAAGGTTTTTCGCCCCAGTAAGTAATCTCATCAGCCTGGGAAGCGAACTCCAAGAGATGGAAGGTAATCTGACTCGCCTTGATGATGTCTTACGTAATCCCATTGATCGGCAGTTGGAGCAGGGGGGCAGGGAGGCAGAGGAGCAGGGGGGCAGGGGAGCAAGGGAGCAGAGGAGCAGAGGAGCAGGGGAGAAAGAGGACAATTGCAATCTTTCCCCTCTGCCCCTCTGTCCCTCTGCCCCCTTGCCTAAATTACAGGGGTATGTTGAATTACGCAATGTGACATTTGGCTATAGCCAAATTGCCCCGCCGTTGATTCAAAATTTTAGTCTTTTGCTCAAGCCAGGGCAGCGAGTTGCCTTGGTGGGTGGGAGTGGTTCTGGTAAGTCTACCATTGCCAAACTTTTATGTGGACTTTACGAACCGTGGCAGGGAGAAATTCGATTTGACGGCAAACCCAGAGAGCAAATTTCTCGCCAGGTATTAGCCAATTCTATTTCTGTCGTAGAGCAAGAGATTTTGTTATTTGCTGGCAGCGTCAGAGACAACTTGACGCTTTGGGATACTACTATACCTGACAGTCATCTTGTCCGAGCTTGTCAAGACGCAGCGCTTCACGATGTAATCCTTTCACTACCTGGAGGCTATCATGCTGATCTTTTGGAAGGTGCTACCAATTTAAGTGGTGGTCAGCGACAACGGTTAGAAATTGCCCGTGCTTTGGTGAATAATCCCAGTATCCTGATCATGGATGAAGCCACCAGCGCTTTGGATGCCGAAACAGAAAAGAACGTCAGTCGTAATCTGCGGTTGCGCGGTTGCACTTGCATCATAGTGGCGCATCGACTCTCGACTATCCGAGATTGTGATGAAATTATTGTCCTCGATCGCGGCAAGATAGTCCAACGGGGAAGCCATGCAGAATTGCAGCAATTTGAAGGGACGTATTTACAATTAATTCGCAGTGAGGAAACAGAAGAGGCAGGGGAGCAGGGAGCAGGGGAGCAGGGGAGCAGAGGAGCAGGGGAGGCAGGGGAAGAAATTACTTCCTTGTCCCCCGTGTCTCCCTCATCCCTCTTATCCTTTGCAAATCTCAAAGGACAACACTATCGTTTTCAATGCAATGAATCGCTACTGTTAGACGATCCGGAGACAATTTGGCTAGTGAAATCTGGTTACTTGGCGCTATTTGCGATCGCAGTTAATGATGGCATTCCCGAAGGCACTCGTCGCTATTTATTTAGTAGCACAGCCGGACAGGCGATGTTTGCGATCGCACCAAGTTTAGAGGGCAAGCAGCAAGAGGTTTTAGCAGTGTCACTTGAGGAGACAGAAATTCTCAAAGTATCCAGAGCAGACTTTAACCAGTTGTTTGCTGACGCTAATAAAGAAGTAGTAACTCTGATAGAACGCTGGATTTACCAATTAGGTTCGGTACTTGCTGGTATCACTACGCCAACGACACCAACATCGCTGCCAAAAACCCGCCAGTTCTCCTTAGTCAAAGACCAAATCTTCCAGCCGCATCAAATATCATGGGTGCAAATTCTCCAAGGGCGCGCTAGATGGATGGGGTTTGAGGAACTGCCGTTAACTTCTGCCTCTAGAATGTTGCCTTTGGCTGACAATATGTGGTTACAAGCAGATAACACTGTGGAGTTGAAAAGTGTTAACACCGCAGACATAGAAGATATCGATTCCTTGTTAGGTGGTTTGTCCCAACTACAAACGTACTTTCTGCACTGCATTAATCTGCTGCAACGCCAGGAGATGGATGCAGAATTACTGAGATTTCAAGCCAGAGAACGTCTTGAGAGCCAAGTAATGCAAGAGACGTTAGCAGAATTAGCATCTGTATTGCCACAGCCAAAGTCAGACAGGCTAAATAATAGTTTAGGATTCAGTAGTAATCTTGATGCAACTGACCCAAACCAAGCCTTACTAATTGCTGCTGGTGCTGTAGGACGAGCATTAGGAATTAAGATTAGTCCGCCAGCTGCCTCAGAAGATTCTAATCGAGTGCAAGATCCTGTAGAAGCGATCGCTCGTGCTTCGCGTATCCGCTTGCGACGAATTCAGTTGCGGGACAACTGGTGGCAAAAGGATTGCGGGCCGATGTTGGCATTTACGCTTGCCGATAAACTGCCAGTGGCACTATTACCAGTGTCTGATACACGTTACAAACTCTACGTTCCTGGGGAACGAACGCCTATCTCTGTCGATGCCAACATAGCAGCAGCCTTAGCTAAGACTGCCTACGCATTCTATCGACCTTTACCTGATAAAAAGCTGAAAACTTTTGATTTACTTCAGTTTGCTCTCCAAGGACATTACAAAGAACTAATTATAGTTTTAGTAATGGGAATTACCATCAGTTTGTTAGGAATGCTGACACCTCAAGCTACGGCTATCCTAATCGACAAAGCGATCCCAGATGCTAATCGAGGCTTGTTGAGCCAAATTGCTGTTGGTTTGGTGGCTGCTGCCTTTGGCGGAACGCTGTTTCAACTAGCCCTTGGGTTTGCCACGATTAGGCTGGAAACTTTTGCCGATTCTTCCACCCAAGCCGCAGTGTGGGATCGATTGCTAAACTTGAAGGTTTCCTTTTTTCGCTCTTTCTCAGTTGGTGACTTGGATTCTAGAGTCACGGCTATTACTCAAATTCGCCAGCGACTGGGTAACACAGTCTTAAAAACAATCTTCTCCAGTTTGTTCTCCCTCCTGAATCTGGGACTATTGTTTTACTACAATGTTTCCTTAGCTCTCATAGCTTGTGCAGTAGCACTGGTAAATATTGCCATCACTATCATCTCTGGTACTCTTATTGTCCGTAAAGTTCGCCCATTACTAGAGCTACAAGGACAAATCTTTGGCGTGATGGTGCAGTTAATTAATGGAGTTACCAAACTTCGAGTCGCCAAAGCTGAAACCCGCGCCTTTGCTTACTGGGGTAAACAGTATACGCATCAACTGAAATTAATGCTGAGTACCCAAGGCATTGAAGACAGCCTCGCCGTAATCAATCAAGTATTACCAGTGTTAACCACTGCTGCCCTCTTCTGGTTTGCTACTAGTTTAATTGGGCAGTCCCAAACTCCTGGAGGAGGTGGTTTATCCACTGGCACTTTCTTAGCATTCAACGTTGCTTTTGGCACCTTTATTAACGGAGCCACTAGTTTAAGCAGTACAGTTGTGGAAGTTTTGCAAGTTTTACCCTTGTGGCAACGGGCCCAACCTATTTTGGAAGCTGAACCGGAAACTAGTTCTGCTCAAGCAGATCCGGGTAGGTTATCGGGCAAATTAGTTGTAGACCGGATAACTTTCCGCTATCGCGATGATGGCCCCTTGACGTTAGATGATGTCAACATTCGTGCTGAACCAGGAGAATTTATTGCTATTGTCGGCCCTTCTGGGAGCGGTAAATCAACTTTATTGAGGTTACTTTTGGGGTTTGAATTCCCGAAATCTGGCACGATTTACTATGACGGGCAAGACTTAACTTCTTTGGATATCCATGCTGTACGCCGTCAATTGGGTGTGGTATTGCAAAATAGTCGGTTGATGTCGGCCTCTATTTTCGAGAATATTGCCAGTGGTGCCTTGGTGACGATGGACGAAGCTTGGGAAGCAGCCCAGATGGCAGGTTTTGCAGATGATGTTGCAGCAATGCCGATGCAGATGCATACAATCGTCAGTGAGGGAGGTAGTAATCTTTCTGGTGGACAACGACAACGGCTGTTGATTGCTAGGGCGTTGGTGTTGAAACCCCGGATTTTGCTATTCGATGAGGCGACTAGCGCTTTAGATAACAGAACCCAGGCAATTGTCAGTGAAAGTTTACAACAGCTTAAGGTAACTAGGGTTGCGATCGCTCATCGCCTCAGTACTATTCAAAATGCTGACCGAATTTACGTACTTGCAAATGGCAAAGTAGTGCAGCAGGGTAGTTTTGTTGAACTAGGAAATCAATCAGGGCTATTTGCACAACTCATGATGCAACAGTTGCTTTAACTATGTATTGGGAAGACAATACGCTTGGGTTAAGGCTAAAAACTAAAACTGGCGTAGGTTGGGTTGAGGAACGTAGACCCAAAGGGGCTTCCCGCAGGGTAACCCAACATTATCAAGGCTTTGTTGGGTTTCGCTGTTGCTCAACCCAACCTACTATTTTTCTTAACCCAAGCGTATTGATTGGGAAGATAGTAACTAAATTAACTTCGCTACTATTTAAGCTTGTTCTCGTAATTTTTTTCAGTAATTTATTCTTTGCAAGTCCCCTACTCTGGTAAAAAATGCTGAAACTATTAAGATTAGAAGCATCTGCCTACTGAATACTCACTAATTTTTCCCAGCCATGCCTCTGTCACGCATAGTAACGCTGATTGTTGGTCTGATCGTCATTTTGGGGCTAGCCCTATGGCTAATTGATTCCCTGTCACGCCTCTACTGGCAATTGTCCTATTCGCCGTTGCTAGGCAATTTGCTGCTGTTGCTGCTGATTGTCCTCATTGGAGCCTTGGTTGCCGCTTTCGTTTATTATGTACTGGTGATTCAATCTGGGGAAAAGCGATCGCGTCGCAATCCGAAGCGAGTGACTGCGGCACAAATTCCGGCTGGCAAATCTGACGCTGCTTCTACAACTCTCCAGGCTGTGCGGCAACAGGTAGCGCAAATTCAAGATGAAGTCACACGCCAAGCTTTATTAAGTCGATCGCGGGAGATTGAAGCGAACTTAGCACGGGGTGAAATTCAAGTAGTGGTATTTGGTACGGGGAGTGCTGGTAAAACTTCCCTAGTTAATGCGATTATGGGACGCATGGTCGGTCAAGTAGATGCACCGATGGGTACAACCCAGGTTGGAGAAACCTATTGTCTGCGGTTGAAGGGATTAGAACGCAAGATTTTAATTACAGATACGCCAGGGATCTTAGAAGCAGGTGTGGCGGGAACAGAACGCGAACAAATGGCGCGAGAACTGGCAACAGAAGCAGATTTACTGTTGTTTGTAGTAGATAATGATTTACGGCGTTCAGAATATGAGCCGTTGCGGGGGTTGGCAGAAATTGGGAAGCGATCGCTCCTAGTTCTCAACAAAACTGATTTATATACAGATGAAGATAAAGAATCCATCCTCGCTCGGTTGCGTCAACGGGTACGGGGATTTATTGCTACTAATGATGTGGTGGCGATCGCTGCTAATCCCCAATCTGCACAACTAGAAACTGGCGAAACTTACCAGCCGGAACCCGATATCGTCCCTTTACTGCGGCGCACGGCTGCTGTTTTACGCGCCGAAGGTGAAGATTTGGTGGCGGATAACATTCTTTTGCAATCTCTGCGATTGGGAGATGAAGCGCGAAAACTCATCGATGGCCAGCGTCGCCGTCAAGCTGACAAAATCGTAGAACGGTTTCAGTGGATTGGTGCTGGTGTGGTATCAGTCACGCCTATACCAGTCGTAGATTTATTGGCGACAGCTGCTGTCAACGCTCAAATGGTTGTGGAAATTGGCAGAGTCTACGGCTGTGAATTGAACATGGAACGGGGACGAGAGTTAGCCCTTTCTTTAGCCAAAACCATCGCCAGTTTAGGCATTGTTAAAGGAGCAATTCAATTATTATCTACAGCTTTGCAACTCAATGTTGCCACCTTTATTATTGGTAGAGCAATTCAAGGCGTGACAGCAGCTTATTTAACGCGAATTGCTGGTAAAAGTTTTATTGAATATTTTCGTCATGACCAAGATTGGGGTGATGGTGGAATGACGGAAGTTGTACAGCGACAGTTTCAAATTAATCGCAGAGATGAATTTATCAAGGCTTTTATTCAAGAAGCGATCGCGCGAGTGGTGAAGCCGTTACAAGATAAAACTGAAGTAATTGAACATGATGAAGAAATCAATAGTTAAACAATTCAAAATTCAAAAACAAATGTGCTTCCTGTGATTAGGCAGGCAAAAGTCAAGGTAAAAGAATAATCGATCAAACAGCAACTCTTTAAAACAGATGTTTAAAGTGTATTAGGGTCATTTTTTGGCTGTTGTAATTTAGCCAAAAGATGGAGATATAGCGTTTCCTAATCATACAAGGTATATCATATTCCCCTCATCGCTTGCGGGGAGGGGGTTGGGGGAGGGGTTCTTGTATCTCACTCAAGCGAGAACCGCCATAGCACATAACACATCATCAGATTTTTCTTTTCCCAAGTTGTTTAGGTAAGATTATTTTTCACAAATTATTGAGGGTTTGTTAAGTAAAACTTATAAAAGTTTATAACTTTATTTGAATTTCTTATTAAACTTGTTAACTGTCTTAACTGTCTTAACTGTCTTAACTGTCCATTGCATTCTTATTAAAAGTGTGAGACGTTAAGAAAAATAAATTGTGGTGTTATGCATTCCAATCAATTTGGAGAGCTTAAACAATGACAACCACAACAACTAGCAAACTAAAGTCTACTTACAAGTCGCAGCAAGCATCTGGAAGGCTTAAGCAAGTCTTTGTTAGTTCCGCTTGCTGCAATTAGGTATGAAAAGTTTTGTCCTATAAATATCTGCTCAAAAAATAAATTCTAATGATTTTTGGTAGTCCATACCCTGACATTCCTATCCCTAAACAGCCACTGACAGAATTTGTATTGCAACGAGCAATAGAGTTAGCGGATAAACCAGCCCTCATTGAAGGGATAAGTAACACCATAATAACATATAAACAACTAACGGAGTCAATCCATAAAGTAGCTTTTGGTTTGGCGGTACGTGGCTTCTCCAAGAGTGATGTTTTGGCTATTTACAGCCCTAACCTTCCCGAATATGCGATCGCTTTTCATGCCGTGGCAACTTTAGGTGGGATCATCACTACAGTCAACCCATCCTATACGGCAGAAGAACTGGCATATCAACTTAATGATGCTGGTGCAAAATACCTTATCACCATCCCAGACCTTGTAGCACAAGCACTAGAAGCCGTTGGTCGCTCAAAGGTAGAAGAAATATTTGTGTTTGGCGAAGCATCTGGGGCTACCTCATTTTCTGTGCTTTTAGAAGGTGAAGGAGAAATACCAAAAGTACAGATAAATCTACAAGAAGATTTAGTAGCCTTGCTCTACTCTAGCGGCACTACTGGTATGCCTAAAGGTGTGATGCACACCCACCATACATTTGTGTCTAACTTTCACCAGTTCCAAAGCTGCGAACCAGTCAGCGAGGCTGATGCAGTCATCGGAGTTTTACCTTTTTTTCACGCCTACGGCATGGTCATGCTGAATTACAGCTTGGCTTGCGGTGCTACTGTTGTGACGATGCCACGCTTCGATTTAGAGGTCTTTCTGAGCCTGATTGAAAAGCACAAAATTACCCGTATCCACATCGTTCCGCCAATTTTGCTGGCATTAGCAAAGCAGCCACTAGTAGATAAATACGATCTTTCGAGCTTGCGGGTGCTGACTTCTGGGGCAGCACCACTCAGCCATCAATTGATCGAAGAGTGCGAACAGCGTCTTGCTAATTGCGTTGTCAAGCAAGCCTATGGAACTTCAGAGACCTTTGTGACTACTTACACTCCAGATGAACGTCACAAAATCAAGCCTGGTTCAGTCGGTCAATGTCTCCCTCATGTGGAATGTCAAATTATAGATGTCGATACCCAACAACCATTAGGTGTTAATCAACCAGGAGAGTTGTGGGTACGCGGGCCGCAGATCATGAAAGGCTATTTGAATAATCCCGACGCAACTGCCAACACAATCGATCGAGATGGTTGGTATCACACCGGCGATATTGTCTATATTGACGAAGACGGCTACTTTTACATAGTCAATCGCATCAAAGAATTGATTAAGTGTAATGGCTACTCCATAGCACCAGCCGAACTAGAAGCAGTCTTGTTGAGCCATCCTGCTGTTGCTGATGCTTGTGTAGTCAAGAGTCCTCATCCCAGTAGTGGGGAAGTTCCTAAAGCTTTTGTCGTACTAAAAGCCGCAGCTACCCCAGAGCAAATTATGGAGTTTGTCGCTGGACAAGTTGCACCGCATAAAACGATCCGCAGACTTGAATTTGTGGACAAAATTCCTAAATCACCTTCTGGGAAAATTTTGCGCCGTATATTGGCACAACAAGAATTGACAAATATCAAAGAAGCATCCTCTGATGAGCAGCCATTGCAGCAAAGATTGGAGTTTCTACAACAGTTAGATGATGGTTCTTTAGGTCAGCGTCAAGAACTATTAATTACTTACATTCGAGAGCAATTTGTCAAAGTTTTAGGCATCAATACTTATCCAAATCTGGATATAGAGAAGCCTTTGCATGAACTGAGGCTTGATTCTCTCATGAATATCGATTTGAAGAATCGTATTGATACTGAATTAGGGGTAGACATACCCATAGAAATGTTTCTGGGTAACTCCAATATCAACCAATTGGTAAATTTGTTGCTTCAGCAACTAACAGCGAAAAACACAATTTTCGCCAAAAATTTATCGTCTGAGTTAGCAACAGATTTAAATTCAGAGGTGGTTTTGGACTCTACTATCTTTCCTGAATATCCATCTGAGTCATTTGTAACTGAACCTGCTGCTATTTTATTAACTGGAGCTACGGGCTTTCTAGGAGCTTTTTTACTGCAAGAACTGCTGTTAAAAACCCAGGCAAATGTTTATTGCTTAGTACGTTCTATTGATGCTGAATCAGGGAAGATAAGGCTTCAAAATAACTTAGAATTATACGGGATTTGGCATGATGATTTTGCTGATAGAATTATTCCTGTGTTGGGTTATTTATCTCAACCACTGTTAGGTTTATCATCACAAAATTTTCAAAAAATGAGCAGCATCATCGATGTAATTTATCACAATGCTGCTTGGATTAATTATGTTTATCCCTATTCAGCATTAAAGCCAACCAATGTTTTAGGAACTCAAGAAATCTTGAGATTAGCGAGTTGTATAAAAACCAAATCGGTACATTACATTTCTACGATCGCGGTTTTTGAGTCATCAGCTTATGCAGGAAAAGTCGTAACTGAATCCGATCGACTCGCTCATAGTGAGGGAATGAAACTTGCTTACTCCCAAAGTAAATGGGTGGCAGAAAAGTTAGTGATGTTAGCGAGTGCCAGAGGAATTCCAGTTTCAATTTATAGACCACCATTTATTTCTGGGCATAGTCAAACAGGCGCTTGGTATAAAGATGATGTGATTTGCCGCACCATCAAAGGCTGTATACAAATGGGGAGCATGACAGACATCACTGACACCTTGGATTTAGCCCCTGTGGATTACCTCAGCCAAAGTATTGTGTATTTATCAAAACAAAAAGATTCTCTTGGTAAAGCTTTTAACTTAAATAATCCTCAACCTATTTCTTGGCGAGAACTAACTGATTTTATCCGTTCTCTTGGCTATCAGATTGAGTATATTGCTTATAAAGATTGGCAAATAAAACTAAATAATTCTGTCCGCTCTCAGGAAAATCCTTTGTATCATCTGTTGCCTTTTTATCACAAGCAGTATCAGCAATCAACTGAGCCAAAAATTAGTTGTTTAGTAACACAAGATGCTCTTGCAGGAAGTTCAATTATGTGTCCTCCAGTGAATACTCAATTACTCAATACCTATTTTTACTATTTTCTTCGTAGTGGTTGGCTTGGCGTGTCCCCACCCTCTAATAAATTGGCTTGACTGTTATCAATCAAGCAATTTTAAATAGGATTCAAAAATCACGCTCAAACAAGCTCATTGCAAATAAGTATACAAAGAGTAAAATTCATGTCTGACATTAAAAAACTTGGTGCATCCTGGATTATGAATTGGTTTTTTGGTTTTAACCAGACTCCTACAAACGAAGATAGCAGCATTTATATGAAATCTGTTTTAACTTGCGCTAAAGCAGATGGAGTTCTCTCACCAGAAGAAAAGGATTGGGCGCTTGGATTCTGTGCATCTTGGGGAGTAGCAGACTGGGTGATTGAAGAGCTAAAAACTTATGAAGCAGATGAAGTTCTAGAAGAAGTAATTGCTCGCTCTCCTCAAGTATCTATGGCGCAAAGAGATATACTTCTGTCTGCAATTTGGGTTTCTGCTGCCGATGGAGAATATCATGAAAAGGAAAAGGCAAAAATTCGGAAAATGGCTACTATTTTAGGGATAAAAGAAGAAATAGTAGACCAGTTAGAACAGCTACATAAAGAAGAATCCGCACTACGTCAAAAGCGCCTTAACCTCTTATATCCTGAGAAAAGCCCCTACTAATAATCTGGCGTTGCTGATTAGGGTATGAATATTGGTGCAGACACGCTTTCAACAGCGTGTCTGCATAAAGGTTTTAAAACTACACAAAATGGCTTTCATACCTGAATTTAGCAATGCCCTTTTTCTTTGATGATTAACAACAGTTTTTTTGTAGGTTGAATTAGGAGTAAAATTGCTAGCTTTGAAGATATACCCAAAACTCCATGAGAGTTTAAGAAAAGGTTGGGAAGATTTTAATGACAGCGAAGAATACAAGTTATTCGATAATTTTTTTGAATTTCTTTTACAAGCGGGATTTGACGAAAGTCGCTATAGAAAATCTATTCCCAATCCAGCTTATGATAATGCTGCTAAAACAATCGGCAAGCATTTTTTGGCAACAGCAAGACAGTTTGAAATTTACTTTGACGAGATTTTTCCTGGCAATTTTTCTATATCAGAAGAAGGTGAAGAAGAAAATTTTGAGATTCGAGTGTTTTATTTAACCGCTTTTTATCGAAATAAACCTTTATGCCTTTTCTCAATTAAATTTTCCCATTATCATCAAAAATTTTGCTTTCCACTACCACCAGAATTAGAGATAGTGAAACTATACGAAAAGTGTGAGTAGCAAACAACCAAAATTCTTGATTCTATGAAAAACTACTTCTTTACATAACGTTTTTATGTTTCAAACTCAATTACAACATTCGACAAAAAAAGACGAGATGCAAACTACACAAACATTAAAGCAAATGATCGCTGGTGCTTGGATTACGCAAGGTATTTATGTAGTTGCTCAACTTGGTATTGCCGATTTACTCAAGGATGGTTCTAAAAGTTACGATGAATTAGCAACAACAACTGGTGTAGATGCGCGATCGCTCTACAGACTACTACGCGCCCTTGCCAGTGTTGGTATATTTGCTGAAGGTAATTCAGGCTACTTTGAGTTGACACCTGTTGCCGAAAGTTTGCGAAGCGATGGCTGCGCCAACGCCAAAGGCGAACGCACCGATTCCCTACGTGGTTATGCTATCAAGTCTGGTCAAGCCTGGGAATGGCAACCTTGGGGACATCTACTTGAAAGTATCAAAACTGGAAAACCTGTATTCAAAAATATCTTCGGGATGGAGAGATTTGATTACTTAGCTACTGACCCTTCTGCTTCTAAAATATACACTCAAGCTATAAGTAGTATTTCTGGCGAACAAGATGCAGCGATCGCATCTGGTTATGATTTCTCATCCATCCACAACTTAGTTGAGGTTGGAGGTGGAAATGGTACTTTGATGGCCTCGATTCTCAAAGCGAATTTGACAATGCAGGGGATTTTATTTGATTTACCCCATGTAGTTGCAGACGCCAAACCTGTGATTGAAAACCTGGGACTACAAGATCGTTGTCAACTAGTCGGTGGGAACTTCTTTGAATCAGTACCCACAGGTGGAGATGCTTACTTGCTACGGTATATTGTTCACGATTGGGATGATGAAAGAGCGATCGCAATCCTGAAAAATTGCTCCCAAGCAATGCAGCCTAACGGCAGATTGCTGCTAGTCGAAATGGTTATACCTCAAGGCAACGAACCATTCTTTGGCAAACTCCTCGACTTGCAGATGCTCGTGAATTATGGCGGCCGTGAACGGACTGAAGCTGAGTATCAAGTCCTATTAGAAACAGCAGGTTTCTCATTGACAAAAATTTATCCAGTAGCACCTCCAATCAGCATGATTGAGGCTATTCGCCTATGAAACGGAACACGTAACGGGCAAGAGACAACAGGAAAACTAAGTCTCCGTTCCCGCCACCAAGAGGCTTGATAAATCATTTTTTAGCACAACACTCATAGCTTTAAGGTAAATAAGATGAAGCAAAATTTGATTGAAACTTTACTAGACATTTCAGAACAGGAAAAAGAGCGGCTTTTAGCAGCCATCAAAATTGATGCTATTACTGAAAGTCCATATCTAGAAAAGGAATCAACAGAATCACAGGAGTACAGACAATTTTTGCAATCACTCTTCCAAGAGATACTTCATTTTGAAGACAACGAGCAGCAATTACTTTTTGAAATAGCAAGATATGTGCGTCATAAGTATTTGGCAAATAAAGGAAATTTAAGAGGTGTGATTGAGATTACTAATGCTTGCGAAAGGAGTTGTAATTATTGTCCAATGAGAATTGAAAATGAAGAATTAGGAGATCGTTACAATTTTTCTAGCGAAAAAATATTAGAAACCGCCATAGAAATCAAAGAAGCAAAAATTCCCATTGTATTCATTCAAGCAGGTGAAATTAAAGCAACGACTAAAACCGTATCTAGAGCCATACCTAAAATTAGACAACTTTTTGAGAATAACGTCATCATCCTTCTAAATCTTGGCGATAAACCTAAAGAAGATTACACAATACTCAAAGAAGCTGGCGCAAATCAATACATTATTAAATTTGAAACGAGCAATTGGAATTTACACAAACAAGCTAGAGGATACCTCTTATCCGATCGCCTAGATAGAATCGATGATTTGTTAAGTTTAGGGTATGAGGTGGGAAGCGGAACAATTGTCGGTTTAAAAGCAGTAAATGCCAATGGGAAAATCGAAATTGAACAAACTCCAAAGATGCTGGCGAATGACCTTCTACTTGCCATGAAGAAGAAAATTCATATGTGTAGTGCATCTCCTTTTGTACCTGGTAAAGGTACTCCACTAGCTCAAATGAGTCCGGGCAACGCTAGTATGACTTTAAATTGGATAGCTTTAGCCAGAATTATGATGCCAAAAGTTATGATACCTAGTGTAAGTGCTCTTAATGTTTTATTAGGACAAGATGGTCAGTTAAAAGGACTGCAAGCAGGGGCAAATACGATCACCGTGAATTTTACCCCTCCCAACTATCAAGACCAGTATGCTATTTACAGTAAACAAAAACGGTACAAAGTCAAATACGAATATGCTTTAGATATCATGGAAAAAGCTGGTATCGAGCCAACTTTATTACCTAATGTGCCTAGCCAAAGTTTTTTGCTCTCTCAAAAATTAGAGCTTCCCACTGCTTAAACAGGACTTACGCAACTGAGGGAAAATTCAATGCGGTGGTTCAAGTCTCCCGATCAAGCGCAGCAATTCTTAGCAGCAAAATTAGCCCTGTTCTGTCACTTTTTGGATTAAGCCAGTAGTAAATAAAACCTTTCACCCAGAAGAATAAAAGTTTTTAAATTGATTCATTGCACTAATTAGGTGATTGAATCTAAGCAATAAATTGAAACAGTGAATTAAATTGTATCTCTCTCAAGAAATTAGCATTTATTTATCGTCAAAAGTAGCTTTTTAACTTTAAAGGCTATTATATTTGAATGCATTTTTGAATATTGAAATAATACGATAAATAATAATTTTTCATATTTAACTATTAGTTTTTTATGTGATAATTAAATTTGGAAATTACAAAATTAAGTAATTTTAGGAAACAGCAATGACGACAAATATCAAAAAGCAAGAAGATTTAGGCATTTCGTGGTTGTTCCAAGAACAGTTTGGTTTTTCACAGATTCCATTAAACCAATCTTATGAAGCTTACTTTAAATCGTTGCTTGTTTGTGCTAATGGCGATGGCACATTAGCAGATGCAGAAAGAGATTGGGTGATTGGATATGCCTCTGCCTACAACCGCGACCCTGCAATTATCGAAAAACTCAAAGTTTACAAGGCTGATGAAGATTTAGAGACACTATTTAGTGGAGATCCTTTAATTATTGAAACACGCCGTTCCCTACTTCTTGATGCAATACAAGCTTGTGCTGCTGACGGCGAATATAGCGAAAAAGAACGGGCGGTAGTACTCAAAGGAGCAAAGGCACTCAATATTTCTGAAGACGAGTTGAAAAAGATTGAAGAAATCTATTTTGAGACAGTTAAACTCCGTGAAAAACGTCTAGCAGTCCTGTATCCCAAAGGTTTACCTTACTAAATCAACACTTATCTTACAAGAGATAAATTCAGTAAGTTGATTGTATTTTTCTCGGTTAGTAGTCCGTTTTATTAATTCTTTCGGGCTACCATATCCTCGACTTCTTCAATAATTCGAGGATATAACCGCCTTTTTTTTGATACTTCTACCCAAAACGATGGATATACTAATTATACTGGGTGAAATCATATTTTTAATAGTCATTTTCTCGCTATTTAACTGGCTCATTGGCATAATCTTCAAGCAGGTTACTAAATGGCTTTAATAAAAAATTATCTTTTTTTACGCAAAAATACTTAAAAAAATAAACTTGCATTTAAGGTATCAAAACTCTATTGATTTATTTCTAAAGCATTCCGGAAGCAGGAGAAAACGTCAGAAAAACTAAATAAAAGGACTTACTGAGTAACCAGGTCATGACCCACCACATAATCGGTAAATTACTACAAGGGCGTTACCAAATTGTCCAAAGCCTGGGTGCAGGTGTGTTTGGACAAACATACATAGCTGTAGACGTAGATTATCCAGAGAATCCCAAATGCGTTATTAAGCAGATTAAGGTTAACAGTTCCGAATCCGGCTACTTGGAGATGCTAAGGTTACTGTTTCTGACTGAAACTGAAACCCTGAAACTTCTAGGAAGCCATGACCAAATTCCTGAATTTATCGCCTGCTTTGAAGAAAACGACCAGTTTTATTTAGTCCAAGAGTGGATTGAAGGACATACGCTGACTGCGGAATTGCCTATTGATCGACAATGGGGGTGTCTGTGGAGTGAAAGGGAAGTTGTAGAATTCTTGATAGATGTATTAGGCATTTTGGAATTTGTTCACTCTCAAGGCGTGATCCATTGCGATATCAAACCGGAAAACTTGATTAGACGTAGTAGCGATGCCTCTGGCAAGGGCAAAGCCCTACGCAAATTAGTTCTGATTGATTTTGGCTCAATCCAGTCTATCGATTTTGGCATAGGTGCGGAATTTCCCATTTATAGAATTCCTGTCACTTCATTGGGGTACATACCGCCAGAACAATTTATTGGACAAACACAGCCCAATAGTGATATTTATGCTTTGGGTATGATTGCTATCCAGGCTTTAACTGGGTTAGAACCACTACAATTAAAAGCCGATCCTTCTACTAATGAAATTTTTTGGCGTTCTCAAAATACGCCAGTTAACGATTATCTAGCTGCTATTCTCAGCCAAATGATCCGCTACAATTACCAAGACCGCTTTCAGTCTGTGGGTGAGGTACTGCGGATACTCAAACAAATGGTCTGGGAAACTCAACCATCACAAATATTAGAAGCAGATGATCAATTTCCTCTAGAAACAGCGATTGAAGATGAGAATTCTCAAAATCCTGCATCTGGAAAATCATCACCGTTATTCACAGGGATGAAAGTAGGACTAGCAGCTAACTCTTTGTTGATGGGATTTGGTGTATATTCTTTAGTTAATACTGCACCTGCATACTCAGAGACAGATACTTTATATCAAGCAAAAAAAGAATATCAAGCTGGGGATTTACAAGAAGCGATCGCACTCGTTAAATCAATTCCCTCCCACAGCAATGTTTATCCAGAAGCGCAAGCAACAATCGAAGAATGGCAACAGCAATGGCAAGTAGCTGCACAGCAATACCAAATAGCACAAGTAGCTTTTTATGAGAGCAGATGGTCAGATGTTCTTCATGCTGCTGCTGAAGTTCCAAATATTTTATATTGGCAATCTAAAACAGATATACTAGTTCAGCAAGCATCCGTAAATATTGAAGCACAGACACAAGATTTATTAGCAAAAGCTTACGAAAGTGCCGAGATAAAAGATTTTTCTGGTGCATTAAAATATCTGCGTCAAATTCCTCCAGAAAGTCATGCAGGTGCTTTAGTTCAAGAAAAGTTAGCTGAGTACAATCGAAAGCGCCAAATTAGAGCAGCCTATTTTTTACAGAAAGCCTATAAGAAAGCATCTATTGGTGATTTTGAGCGGGCTGTAAAATTTCTCAGAAATATTCCTGAAGATACTCTAGTTTATGCTCAAGCTCAAGTCAAATTGAATGAGTATACTCAAAAGCAACGTCTGCTGGCTGACAATCAAAGGGTAGCTTCTGCAAAAAGAACAAATTCATTTGTCTCTAAAAACTCAGCGACTAGGATTGAATATCTTCAGGGAGTAAATTACCTGCAAGAGGTGAATATTCGATAGTCACAGCAATTTTTAGATGCATAAACTTGTTACATACAGCAATTTTAAAATCCGAGTAGGGGCACAATATATTGTGCCTCTATATGTGTGAGATATTCAATTAAAAATGTCTGTCAGTTCGTAGCTAGGACTTTATTCCTTGGCTTGAGTGCTTGAGCACTCACTACGAAACCCGCAAAATTAATGAGATAGAACACTAGTACATAAAAAATTAATATTTTATTTTATTAACTTTGTAAATTAAAATTTATTGCACGGGTAGTTCAATGATAAACTCTATCCCTTCAACTGCCTTGGAATGGTATGTGAGCTTGCCATGATGATTATTAACCACAATTTGGTAAGCAATAGATAGACCAAGTCCTGTTCCTTTACCGACAGGTTTTGTTGTGTAAAAAGCATCAAATATTTTTGTTTGGTTTGCTTTGTCTATACCTGAGCCATTGTCGGCAATTCTTAAAATAACTTTCTCTCCACTTGCCTCAGTTTTAATTTTAATCACACCAGGATGTTCATAAATTGCATCAAGTTCTTTATTCTTATACGTTTCTTCAATCGCATCAATTGCATTACAAATTAAATTCATAAAAACTTGATTTATTTCGCCAGGGAAACACTCAACAAGTGGCAAATTTCCATATTCTTTGATTAGTTTGATAGCTGGGTGATGAGCATTCCGTTTAAACCGATGTCCGAGAATGAGTAATGTACTTTCTAACCCTTGATGCAAGTTAGCTAGTTTCTTACCAGCTTCTCTGTGCCGCGAGAAGTTGTTTAAATATGACACAATTTCTGTAACGCGATCTGTACCAACTTGCATGGATTGAATAATTTTAGACAAATCATCTAACAAAAAGTTGAGATCGCTTTTTTGAATTGCGGTTTGAATTTCGTCTGGTGGATCGGGCAGATATTTTTGATAGAGAGAGAGTAAACTAACTACCTCCTGTACATACTGTTCAACAAAATTTAAGTTGCCAGCTATAAAATTGATGGGATTATTAACTTCATGAGCAATTCCTGCTGTCAGTTGACCTAAAGCTGCTACCTTTTCTGCTTGAATCAGTTGAGTTTGAGTCTGTTGTAATTCGGTATTTTTAGCGCTCAAGGCTTTCGTCAAATTTCTCAGCTTGAGGTGATTTTCGATTCGTACTAAGACTTCTTCATGCTGAAAAGGTTTGGTAATGTAGTCTACGGCTCCCAATTGCAAACCTTTGACTTTATCAGCAGTTTCTGAGAGGGCTGTCATAAAAATGACCGGAATATCTTGGACACGAGGATTGCTTTTTAGCTGTTTACAAGTTTCAAAACCATCTATACCGGGCATCATTACATCCAGCAAGATTAAATCCGGTAAATCATCATTTTCTAATCGCTGAAGGGCTTTTTCACCGCTGCGTGCTGCCCAAACTTCAAAGCTAGATTGATCTAGAAAGCTGGATAAAACTTGTAAATTGGCAGGGTTATCGTCAACGACTAAAATAATTCCCCTGGAAGGAGTGTAATTGATAGAATTTTTTTGGTCTCCAATAGTAGTTTTCATACTGTTTCCATTGCATATTGAGTCAAGAAATTGAGGATTAAATCTTCATCAAATTCCCTTGCTAATTGCCGTAGTTCATTAGAAAATGGCACGAAGGTTGTGTCTGTTTCCTCCAGTTGATCGGCCCACTTGAGAATGGCATTGAAGTTACCTTTACTAGCTAAGGTGACTAGTTCTTGCAACACCTGGGGGGAAGGAGGAGTTAATTGAACACTTGCTATCGTTGCTTCTTTGGCTTTTTCTGCATCAGGCTGAGACTGCTTGTAAATCCATACCAAATTTAAGTAACGTTTTAATTGATCCAATAATTCATCTACCTGTATAGGTTTGCTGAGGAAGGCGTTACCTCCAGCTTGCAGACTGCGATGTTGGTCGGCTTCAAAGACACTAGCGGAAGAGACGATAATCTTGACATTCTGAATTTCTGGAGTGTGACGCAGGTGTTTAATTAATTCAAACCCATCCATTTCTGGCATCAGCAAATCTGTAACGATCAAGTCTGGCTTGAGGGCGATCGCTATTTCTAAACCTTCTTTACCGTTGCTGGCTTCAACTACATTAAAACCCAGTGGTTGTAGTAAGTTTGTAATCACTGTGCGATTCTCCCAGCGATCGTCAACCATCAGGATGGTGTAGGGGCTACCCTCAAAGCCAATGATTTGTTTCTCTGATACAGCGATCGCAGATTGTACCCAGTCAGTTGCTTCGGGAATCTCCAATTCAAACCAAAAGCTACTCCCTTGACCGATCTGACTCTTAACATAGATATCGCTACCCATCATCTGTACTAACTGCCGAGTAATAGCTAAACCCAGTCCAGTGCCTTCAGCTTGGCGCTTTTTCTCACCTACTTGTTCAAATGGCAAGAAAATTGTGCTCAATTCTGCGGGAGTTATGCCAATTCCGGTGTCTTCTACGGTAAAGCGAAGGCGGTGTTTCACTGTTTGCCCATCACTGGGAGGTTGATCGATTACTTCAATATTGAAAGTAACCTGACCTTCATCTGTAAATTTGATCGCATTTCCCAACAAATTTAATAGCACCTGACGTAATCTTTTGACATCAACATGAACCGCCGTCGGCAAGTTGATCCCGGGTTTATAGACAAACAAAATGCCCTTTTGTTTTGTCCGAATGTGGCAGATTTCGACAATTCCTTGCAGAAAGGAGGGGAAATGCAGATCATCTGGATGCAGTTCTAGCTTTTTCGCTTCAATTTTGGATAGATCCAAAATGTCATTAATTAAAGTCAGTAGATGAGAGCCGCATTGTTCAATAATATTGACGTGATATTGCTCTTGATTCGGTAAAGCTGGGGAACGCAGCAAAATTTGGGCACAACCGAGAATGCCATTTAAGGGCGTTCGCAGTTCATGACTCATGTTGGCTAAAAATTCGCTTTTAGCATGGTTGGCTGTATCAGCTGCAGCTTTAGATTTTTTCAGTTCAGCTTGTTCAAATGCTTGCACTTGCCACAACACAGTAATCATGGTGAATGCCAGTCCACCGACAATTAAGGCGGTCAAATCGAGGAATTGCAATCGAGATTCGATATTTTGGCGAGGAATCACCAAAGCCACAGACCAATTAGCGGCTTGCAACGGCAGATAAGCTACATACTTTTTAGTGCCGTCAATTTCCATTAACTCAATTCCCTGTTGTTTGTTTACCATCCGCTGCGCGATCGCATTTAAATTGCGATCGCCAATTTTCAGCAGGCTGGGTGCAGGTTTTTCTAAGGTTGACATTAACCCCGAGTTAGGATGGACGATCGCTTGTCCTTGGGAATTGAGAGCAAAAGCATAGCTGTTCGTACCGTAGTGCAAGGAGTTGACAACCTCTGCAATGCGATCAACTCTCACATTGCCCTGAAAGGCCCCTATCGGTGAACTACTGCTAGCAGAATTTGACCAAATCGGGGTGGAGATCGCAATTAAAGGAATTCCTGTAGAACGGCTAATGAAGGGATCGGAAATGTTGCTTTTTCCCGTAATTGCTTTTTGAAAGTAATCTCGATCCTGAATATTTTTATTTGATCGACCAACTTTTGTATTGGAATATGAACCATCTGGGGTAGCTATTTGGAAAAAGAAAAATTCATTAATCCGCTTGACTTCTGCTTTTAAATAGGGTTTTGCCACAGACCAGTTTAAGGAGCTTACAGTTGAAGTATTAGCTAGGGTTTGTACCTCCACTTGGCGAAGGTGTAACCACTCCTCAATTTCAGCACCTCCTCTCTGTACCTCTAAAAAAGCGCTCTGTCTCAAATCTTTGAGCATCATATTTCTAGCGGCTTGATAGCTGAAATAGGCAGAAATACTGACTACAAGAGTAGTGCCGCCAAGAATAAATCGAATTAGTAAATTTCGTGAGGGATGATTTTTTCTGTCAGATGCCGATAGGCTGGAGTTTTGTTGTATCAAGGGTTAGCTCCTTAATCACATAGTTCGGTAAGAAGAAATTCTAGGTTATCTTTAGACTTCCCCAGAAATTACCGATGCTCACAGCTTTTGGTAAAATAAATAAGAAATTTATAGTAATGCCACTAATTAGAAGTTTTGATTTCAAAATATTCTTGAAAATCAACAAAAATTCCAATTATTGGCTATAAGTAATGTTCTTAACAATTCGTAATTACGAATTACGAATTGTTAATGTACTAGGGCCTCGTCTGCGGTGAATTAGTAGGATTAGGAACTGGGATAGTTGGCACGATTATAGGCTTTGGTTGCTCGGATTGCAGTTGAATCTGGGCTTGATTGCGGCCGTCTATTGCTTGTTGGTAATTAGGCTTGTATTTTATTGCTCGATCGTAAGAGGCGATCGCATCTTGAAACCGTTTCAAATTTAGTAGAGCATTGCCTCTGCTATACCAGCTTTCAGAATGGTCTGGTTTATAACGAACTGCCTTATTATAAGATGCGATCGCATCTTCGTATTTCTGTAAAATGTATTGTGAATTCCCCAAATTATACCAGAGTTGATAGTCATTTTGCTTAAGCGTTGCTGCTTTATTATAAGATTTTATTGCTTCTTCATAGCGTTGGTTTTGATGCAGCGACCAGCCCAAATTATACCATGCTTTATAATTTCTGGGATTGGATTTAATTACTTGATTAAAAGATTCAATTGCTTCTGGATAACGTGCTAAATTTAGCAGTACATTACCTCTCGATAACCAAGCTTGATAATAATTTGGCTGGTATTGAACAGCTTTATCATAAGCTGTAAATGCGTCTTTGTAGCGTCGCAAATTGACTAGAGCGTTTCCAAAATTATACCAAGCTTGCTCGTAGTCTGGTTTTAAATCAACGACTTTTTGGTAGGCTGCGATCGCGTCTTCATATCGCTTGGAATTCTGCAAAGCTAATCCTTTTTTGTACCAAGCTTCGTAGTTATCTGGTTTGAGTTCAATCGCTTTTTCATAAGATATAATTGCTTGGTCATATTGGTTTAAATTACTGAAAGCTTCACCCTTAGCATTCCAGACTTCTGAGTTATCATTATTTAACTGTAAAGCTTTGTCAAAAGAGGCGATCGCTTCTTGATATCGCTGTAAACTTCCCAATACAAAGCCTCGTCCGCTCCAGGCTTCAAAATAATCTGGTTTAATTTGAATTGCTCTATCATACGCCGCTAGTGCTTCTTTGTATTTTTTTAATTTATAAAGTGTTTTACCTTGACCATTCCAGCCTTGAGCATAATCTGGTCGAACATTAACGGCTTTTTCATATACTGCTAATGCGTCTTGATAGCGTTGCAAATCAAAAAGCGTATTTCCTTGTTTAGATAATTCTATGGCATTATTCGAATTAATGTGATTCAAAATAAATATTGATGCTACTCCGCTAACACCAATTACAAATATTGCTAGTAAAATTTTACCCAATATACCTTTTTTGGGTTGCGGTTTGTTTATATTCTTCGGTGGAGAAATAGGAGTTAACGCTATTGTTTCAGCAGGTGATTGTGTTAACTCTTTCAGCGCTTGTAACGCTAATGTTGCCGAAGGATAGCGTTGCCGAAAGTCGTAGCACACCATTTTATCTAATAATTGAGCGAATTCTGGCGTTACCGTGGCTTGATGATGCCAGATAATTTCATTAGTATCAGCATCTTTTGCTATTTCCTCTGGTGATAATCCAGTCAGAGCTTGAATAGCAATTATTCCCACAGCATAGATATCACTGCTTAATTTTGGCGTACCATGAGCTTGTTCTCCAGGAATATATCCAGGCGTACCTATAGCCACAGTAGCGATGGTTTGACCTTGGGGAACAATAACTTGAGTAGCAATTTGTTTAACTGCACCAAAATCAATTAAAATCAATTTGCCATCTGGTTGGCGTCTGAGAATATTTCGGGGATTGACATCACGGTGAATTACATTCTGTTGATGGACAAATTCTAAGATTGTCAAAAGTTCTTGTAAAAGTGAAATTACTTGCTCTTGACTCCAGGTTTTACCTGAAATTAATTCTTGACTCAAATCATGGCCTTCGATCAATTCCTGTACAAGATAGAACTCGGCATTCTCCTCAAAATAAGCTAAAAGTTGGGGAATGCGATCGTGAGTTCCTAATTTATAGAGAACTTGTGCTTCTGTATCAAATAAACGCCTAGCTGTCTCCAAAGTTACGGGATCGCTTGCCTGGGGTTTGAGTTTCTTAACGACACATGGAGGTGAACCGGGTAATTGAGTATCACAAGCCACAAAGGTTTCACCAAAACCCCCACCTCCCAAGTTACTAATAATTTGGTATCTTCCTACAAGTGTGTTTCCCAGCATCTTGTTTGCCTAATTAAGTGCGATGCGATCTGATTTCAATCTTGCCACACGTTAAGGGAGAGTAGGGAAGGCAGGGGGCAGGGGGCAGGGGGAGCAGGGGAGGCAGAGGAGGCAGGGGAGGCAGGGGGAAAATAAGTAATAACTAATGACAAATGACCAATGACTAATGACAAATGACAAATGACAAATCTATATGATTCCTATTAGTGATAACATTCGTTGTCGGAGTAAGCCGATTATTAATTACTGGCTAATTGGCATTAATTTGGCTGTATTTTTATGGGAACTTAAACTAGAATTTAGTGGGGAATTAGGCTATTTTATCAGTAGTTGGGGTGTGATTCCTGCTCAGATTAGTGGAGCAGTTACAAATGCTCTCTTTTTTAACTCTGCTGCTTTGATAATTGTAATTTTGCGAGTATTTTCACTAATTTCTGGAATATTTATGCACGGCAGTTTTAGCCAAATATTGGGAAATCTGCTATTTTTGTGGGTTTTTGGGAAGACTGTAGAAAATATTCTGGGGCATAGACGCTATCTCGGATTGTATCTGGCTGCTGGCGCGATCGCATCTTTTGTACAAATTTTGGCTGAACCAAGTTTGGCAGTACCATTGATTGGAGCTAATGGTGCGATCGCAGCTATTTTAGGAGCATATATTATTAAGTTTCCTAAAGCTAAAATTTACACAATTTTACCGCTTATAATCTTGTATATTCCCATCGAACTTCCAGCCTTTTTCTATATATTTTGGTGGTTTGTGCAACAATTATTTTATGGTATCGGCAGTTTAAATATCCCCCCCCTTGGCGTAAATCAATCGGGTGTTGTCTTTGTGGGGCAGGTTGTGGGATCATTAATTGGTGCGGTTTTCATGCGTCTGAAGAAATGATTGATTCACCGCTGGATACAAAGCGTTTTGTCGTTAGACATTGCTCTTAAACTCAGAGGATGTCTTTCGGCTAAAACTCCTATGTGCCTTTTGATGGATTGCATTTTTTCACTTAAAAATCCATACTCATAAAATTAGGCGATGCCTACTCTTCAAATCGGTATTGTTGAGTTATAAGTGATGTGCAAGATGCCAAATGTTGATCGAATTAACTTTAAACTCACTGATGAATTAGCAGTTCTACGGCAGCGTGTATCTGAGTTAGAGCAATCAGAACTATATTATCAACAAAGGCAAGCAGCGCTTGAAGGACAAGTAATAGAGCTAGAAAAAAAATTAGCACTTGCACTAGAATATCCCCATATTCAACAACTTGAATATGAGATCAAGTCGCATCTTGAACAAGGGGCATCCACAGGCTTCAATGTACCAACAGATATAGCAGTCACTTTAGAGCAGCTCCAACAAGAAATTGCAGAGCGGCAGCAGATAGAAGCCTCTCTGAAGAAAAGTGAAGAACGGCTCAGGTTAGCGCTAGAGGTTTCCCAGATGGGCTTATGGGATTGGAATATTGTTACCAATCAAGTCATCTGGTCGGAAAACTATGAATTGCTTTTTGGTGTGCTACCAGGTAGTTTTGACGGCCCTTACGAAACGTTTCAGAAGTGCGTTTATCCTGAAGACAAGCAATCTGTGATGCAAGGGATCGCCCACGCTTTAGAACAAAAGACTGACTACAACGATGAATTTCGCATAGTTCGAGCAGACCAAAGTGTTCATTGGATTTCTGCCAAGGGAAAATTTATCTATGACGATCGTGGACAAGCGGTGCGAATGATCGGAGTTTGTATGGAAACTACTGTGTGCAAACAGGCAGAAGAAAGTACTCGCGAACTCGCAACCCAAGTGCAAGAACAGGCAAATATTTTAAATGCGATCCTCACAGCCTCAGTCGATCATATTTACATCTTTAATCGCAGAGGTTGCTATCAGTATGTTAGTCATGATGCAGCTACTGTATTAGGCTTCAAGCCCCAGGATCTTGTCGGGAAAACTTTGCAAGACCTGGATTTTCCCGCAGACCTTGTAGAACAGGTAGATAATCAAAGACAAGCTGTCATGAAAACTGGGCAGCCAATTAAGGATGAGTGTAAATATATTACCGCTGATGGGGTGCATTATTATGAATACATCCTCACACCATTACGGAATTCTAACCAAAGCATTGAAGGCGTAATTACTGTTTCTCGCGATATTACAGAACACAAACGGGCAGAAAAGTCATTACGTGAAAGTGAAGCGCGATTTCGGCGTTTGTTTGAATCTAACCTGATTGGAGTCGCTTTTTGGAATGTGGATGGCTTTATTATTGATGCCAATGATGCCTTTCTCCAGCTAGCTGGCTACACTCATGATGAGTTTGCCATCTTAGGTAAAATTAATTGGAGAGAAATTACTCCTGTTGAGTATAAGGATTTAGACGATCGCGCCCTTTTTGAGGTGCAAACCACTGGAGTTTCCAAAATTTATGAGAAGGAGTACATCCACCGCAACGAGAAGCGAGTCCCAATTGTTTTGGGGGTAGCTTTGCTGAATGACTCTAAGGATAATGGTGTGGCTTTTGTACTGGATATTACAGATCGCAAATCAGCCGAGCAAGAATGCGATCGCCTCCTCGAACGAGAACGGAAAGCACGCCAACAAGCAGAAATCGCCAACAAAATCAAAGATGAATTTCTGGCGGTTCTTTCCCATGAACTGCGAACCCCACTCAACTCCGTTCTGGGGTGGTCAAAAATGCTGCGGACTCGTAATTTTGATGAAAAAACCACTCACCACGCCTTGGAAACCATTGAACGCAACGCCAAGTTACAGACTCAGCTAATTGAAGATTTATTGGATGTGTCTAGCATTCTCCAAGGAAAATTAAACTTGAATATCTGTCCAGTCAGTTTGGTAATGGTAGTTGAAACAGCACTAGAGACAGTACAACTAGCAGCACAAGCTAAGTCAATTCAAATTCAGACTATATTTGATCCTACTTTTGGACAAGTGATGGGCGACCCAAATCGGCTTGGGCAAGTTGTGTGGAATCTACTTTCCAATGCGGTAAAATTTACACCAATAGGCGGACGGGTAGAAATTCGATTACTGGAAGTTGGTAACCAAGCTCAAATTCAGGTCAGCGATACAGGTAAGGGAATTTTGCCAGACTTTTTGCCTTATGTATTCGATTACTTTCGCCAAGCTGATGGCACAACTACGCGGACATTTGGGGGATTAGGTTTAGGATTAGCGATCGTGCGTAAGGTTGTAGAGATGCATGGGGGAAAAGTTCAAGCCGAAAGTCCTGGAGAAGGATCGGGTGCAACCTTCACTGTTGAGCTACCACTTTTAGTCAAAAGTGAACAGATTACACCTGAAGAGAATGACTGTTTAGATTGTCAGCCTGAATCCTCGCTCTTTTCAGACACTCAAGTTTTGGTGGTGGACGATGAACCAGATATCCGCGACTTAGTTACCTTCATTTTGCAAGACTACGGTATAGAAGTAACCAGCGTATCCTCAGCACAGGAAGCATTACAAGCACTATCTGAGTCGATACCCGATGTTTTAATTAGCGATATTGGAATGCCAAAAACAGACGGTTATATGCTGATGCGTGAAGTGCGATCGCGATCGCCTCAACAAGGAGGACAAGTACCAGCGATCGCTCTGACAGCTTATGCAGGAGAAATGAATCAGCAGCAAGCACTAGCAGCAGGATTTCAAATGCATATTTCCAAACCAGTAGATCCAGATGCATTGGTGAAAGCGATCGCTGATTTGATAAAGTAGTCATTGGTCATTGGTACATACCGACTGTTTCGTGGGCGAAAAAACTTTTTTATTAAGGACTAATTCAAACCACGTTCCTTGTGGGCGTTGTATATCTTTCTATAACTTTAGTTTTGTATTGCAAGCCGAAACAATAGCATTGTTAGCCGGAACAATGGCATTGTCAGTCGATACAATAATTTCCCTTGCTAGCTTTTTCTACGGCGACGATTCCTCTAGGAGGGTGAGACACCGCTACCTCCAGAACGCGATCGCCCAAGTTTATACACTACTAACGGTACTGGTTATCCCTTTGAGAATCGCTATAAGATGAGTAAAAGGGTCTTCTACGTTTGGATGGAAATGACTGAGCAACGTGATGCTGACTCACCGTCAACTAATTCTCAGCAATTGAGTGAACCGACCGATGCAGCAACTACCAAATCGGTCGATAATTCCTGGACAAACCGCATGGGTGGTGTCTGGAACAAAGCAACAACACATCTAACGCAACTTCTACCCGTAGAACAAGTGGCACAGACAGTTGTTGAATGGTTTAGTGTGAGTGAAACTCAGGTTGCAGAGATTTTAGAGAAAGTTCGAGCCGAACTGCCAACTACTGAAGCACTGCTAATTGGTAAACCCCAAGCCGGAAAAAGTTCAATTGTCCGAGGGTTGACAGGAGTTTCTGCTGAAATTGTCGGTCAGGGATTTCGTCCTCACACACAACACACCCAACGCTATGCCTATCCTTCCAATGACCTGCCGTTACTGGTTTTTACTGATACGGTGGGACTGGGTGATGTTAAACAAGATACTCAAACAATCATTCAGGAATTAGTTGGCGATTTAAAAAAGGAAACTCGTTCCGCCAGAATCCTGCTTCTAACGGTCAAAATCAATGATTTTGCAACTGACACGCTACGACAAATTGCTAAACAGCTGCGCCAGCAGTATCCAGACATTCCCTGTCTGTTGGTAGTTACCTGCTTGCACGAGGTTTATCCTCTTGATACCGTCGATCATCCCGCCTATCCGCCAGATTATCAGGAAGTTAACCGCGCATTTGCCGCAATGCAGCAAGCCTTCGCAGGAATAACTGACCGTTCTGTACTCATTGACTTTACCTTAGAAGAAGATGGCTACACTCCGGTATTTTATGGCTTAGAAGCACTGCGAGATTCCTTGGCAGAACTACTCCCACAAGCAGAAGCCCAGGCGATTTATCAGTTATTGGATCGAGAAGAAGCTGGAAAGCAACTTGGTAATCTTTACCGAGATACTGCACGCCGTTATATTTTGCCATTTTCGATTATGTCTGCCACCCTCGCCGCTGTACCTCTGCCATTTGCCACAATGCCCGTACTAACTGCCTTGCAAGTATCAATGGTGGGTCTGTTGGGTAAATTATATGGGCAGACAGTTACTCCATCTCAGGCGGGAGGCGTTGTGAGTGCGATCGCAGGTGGTTTTTTAGCACAGGCAATTGCACGAGAGTTAATTAAATTTATACCAGGTTTTGGTAGTGCGATCGCAGCCTCTTGGGCAGCCGCCTATACCTGGGCACTAGGGGAAGCAGCCTGTGTTTACTTTGGTGATTTAATGGGAGGTAAGAAACCCGATCCCCAAAGAATTCAGTTGGTGATGCAAGAAGCATTTAAAGCCGCGCAAGAACGGTTTAAGGGAATCAAACGTTAAAACTCGAGAATCCATTTCAGCAAACACTCACTGGATTTCCCACATACCGCCCATAGGTTGCTATAGGTTGATAACCCGCAGATTCATATAATCGAATCGCAGGTGGTTTCGATATGAGATTATCTGTGTGTGGGAAACAATAAAATCATGCAAAACCGAACTTGGCAACCACCGGAATTTCTTCAACTCAACGGTGAATTTGTAACACTCAAGCCCTTAATTCCCGAAAGGGATGTGGTTAACTTGTATGCAGCTTCACACGGCACTCCTGAAAAAGAAGCCGTCTGGAATTATCTATTTTACGGCCCATTTAATCATCCTTCCACGATGAAAAACTGGATAAAAATAAACCTAGTAAGTGAATCTGACCCTCTTGCTTGGACAGTCTTTGAAAACTCAGCAAATATTCAAGTGGGAATTGTAGCATTACTTGCGATCGCAGCAAATCATGGTCGTGCTGAAATTGGTCATGTATGGTTTACTCCCGCAGTCCACAAAACTAAAGTCAATACAGAATCACAG
Source organism: Nostoc sp. ChiQUE02 (assembly GCF_034531305.2). NCBI lineage: Bacteria > Bacillati > Cyanobacteriota > Cyanophyceae > Nostocales > Nostocaceae > Nostoc > Nostoc sp. ChiQUE02. Next base: position 512 of record NZ_JAVRBN020000046.1, on the reverse strand, counting down.
TTTTTGCTACTTCAGCATCTTTTTGATCATCATTCCCAGGTTTGAGACTAGCCATCAAAGCCTGAAGCGGGGTGAAAAAGTGTTATTACTAACAGCCTAAGTTGGTAAGCATCGAGCAAAGTACCCATGAGTAAAGCAAGAGCTTGAAGATGCGTCTGAATCGTCGTTACATGAAACCAGCGAAATAAGGCTTAATGCGCTGGAGCCAAAAAAAGGCACAGGATAAAGAGTTGGCAAATACTGTATTGACCAATATGCACTTCCTATAAACCCGGCGAATAGTATCACTTCTATTGGTACATAGTGTGGTCATTCGGAACGATATAACCTCTCGTATGCTCTCAGGTGGTCGAATTCCTGAGTAGGTGCTAACCGTATGCAGCGAGCAGGAAAGATTAAGTCAGAAGCGAATGTCTGGGGTAATACCCAGAATATGGGGTAGATATAGCGAGCGTGTCATGAGGGGCAAGATAGCCTGAAAGTTTTGCTGTATATGCTTTTCAATTATTAGT
>NZ_JAVRBN020000045.1:0-49862 GCF_034531305.2 Nostoc sp. ChiQUE02 | reverse complement strand
GGGCAATTCTTGAATTTCTTTGAGAAGAAATCTGACAGATTCAGTTTTGCTACGTTCTGTATAGATGAGCTTGAGAATGTTTTCAATTCCAAATCCCGCTATATATTCCCCTAAAACGGCTACCAGCCCAAGTAAGCCTAAACCTCCTAAGAGACCTAAAGGCCCGCCCAGCGATGAAAGCATAGCGACAACGGCGGCGACATTACCCCCTGATGCACCCGTTGCGATCACGAAAAGTATGCCAGGAAGGACTAAACCAGAAATTTTTTTGACGAGTTCATCCATTGTACTTACCTACAATCCTTATAAAGTGAAAACATGACTAATACCAAATTTATGTGAAGCTGCATAGAATAATTTCCTTGTCCGGCATGGAGTTTCAAGTGTTTTATTCTGTGCATCTTCATAGAGAATTGGTATTAGGGGGATCTATCTTGCGTAAGTCCTGTTCCAATTGGGATTTACCTGGTCACGATCGCATCTACTTTCTTCATTCTCAGGTAGTTTTGGAATATAGAGTTTAGTTTTTCCAAAATGTCTTTAACTGAAGAAATTCTTTCCCAATTACCCGGCGATGTTTTAGGAGGGTTGCGCCAAGGCGATCGCATCCTCACATCTCTGCGAGAAAACTCCGCACCTATCCCAACGCTAGTTAAAGAAAGTCAACAGCCTTTAGGCGTCGTAGACTTCGATGTGCTTATCTGCGGTGGCACCTTGGGCATTTTAATTGGTTGCGCCTTGGTGGTGAAGGGACTGCGGGTGGCGTTGCTGGAACGGGGAATTTTGCGGGGGAGGGAACAAGAGTGGAATATTTCTCGCAAAGAATTAGATGTGTTTGTGGAATTGAACTTGCTGACTGAGGAAGAATTAGAAACTGCGATCGCTACTCAATATAACCCGGCACGAGTTAGTTTTGCTGGCGGTACAGAAGTTTGGGTAGAGGATGTTTTGAATATCGGCGTAGATCCCGTTTATCTACTGGCTACCTTGAAAACCCGATTTCTCGCTGCTGGTGGAAAGTTGTTAGAAAACACACCCTTTACTGAAGCAGTGGTTCATCCAGATGGGGTGATGGTAAATAACCAATTCAAAACTCGGTTATTAATCGACGCGATGGGACATCTTTCACCTATTACCCAACAAGCACGTCAAGGAAAAAAACCAGATGCCCTCTGCTTAGTTGTGGGAAGTTGTGCCCAAGGTTTTCCGGAAAATAACTCAGGCGACTTGTTATTATCATTTACATCTTTGCAGAATCAATGTCAGTACTTCTGGGAAGCATTTCCAGCCAGGGATGGCAGAACCACTTACTTGTTTACCTACATGGATGCACATCCCCAACGTTTGAGTTTAGAAGCTCTATTTGAAGAATATCTGCGTCTCTTACCAGAATATCAGGGAGTGGAATTGAGCAAGCTAAAATTTCAACGAGCGCTATTTGGTTTCTTTCCCACCTATCGCCAAAGTCCGCTAAAAACCCCTTGGAATCGCATTCTACCAGCCGGAGATAGCAGTGGTAGTCAATCTCCCTTGAGTTTTGGCGGTTTTGGGGCAATGGTGCGTCACCTAAAGCGTTTAACTTATGGTATTTACGAAGCGCTGGAAACAGAACAATTATCTGCAAAAGCGTTAACACTGCTGCAACCCTATCAGCCAAGTTTGACTGTTACCTGGTTGTTTCAAAGGGCGATGAGTGTTGGTGTAAATCAAAAAATTGCTCCAGATCAAATTAACCAACTACTCTCGGCAGTATTTCAAGAAATGCAACAGTTAGGTACGCCAGTATTAAAACCATTTTTACAGGATATAGTGCAGTTTTCAGCACTAACGCAAACACTGTTAAAAACTGGTTTATATCATCCGGGAATAGTTGCCAAGATAATTCCACAAGTAGGTTTGGCAAGTTTGTTGGATTGGATGTTACATTACAGTAATTTAGGTGTATATACTGCCTTGCTTTCGCTAAGTCCAATGCTAGAAACATGGATTAACAATCAACCAAAAGAACAACAATATTATTGGCATCGTTTGATTGATGCCTGGAAGTATGGTTCTGGCGGTGATTACTCAGATGAAACTTAGAATTTTACTTGTGTGAGGATAACATGATTGAACGGAAATCTTTAGGGATAAAATACTTTGCAGTGCTGATTGGATTTCTGCGCGATCGCCAAGGTTTTCTAGAGGAAGTTCGCCAAGGTACGAGATTACCAAATAAGATTATTTCGCTGCTGGTTTGCAGTTCCTTATTTATCGCCGCTTATGGCGGAATCATTGGTGCATACCATAGCTGGATGCAAGCTTTGTCTTCCGCCATTAAACTCCCAGCCCTTTATTTAATCACACTTTTAATTTGTATCCCGACGTTGTTCTTTGCTAACATTATTTTTGGTTCAAAGCGGACTTTTGCCCAGCATTTGGCATTAGTTTTAACTGCGGTTTCAGTCACGAGCGTACTTTTATTTAGCTTTGCCCCAATCACACTGTTTTTCTTGATTACCACCAATAATTACCAATTTTTAATTCTGTTAAATGTCTTTATCTTTGCCATAACTGGATTTATTGGGGTTTCGTCTTTATATCAAGCCACAAGTTTAGTTTTAGAACAAGATAATGAAGGTAGCAAGACACGCCAGAAAATTTTACAGTTTTGGCTATTTCTTTACGCCTTCGTAGGCAGTCAGTTAGGATGGACTCTCAGACCGTTTTTTGGCACACCTGGTTCTGTCTTTGAACTATTCCGCGAAAGAGAAGGTAATTTTTATCTGAGTGTGATTCAAGCTATTAGCTATCTCTTGGGAATCCGTTAATTAGTCGTTAGTAATTCAATAAAATATACAACATATAAAATTATGCTGGATAAGAAAAATCGCGGGATTCAACAATTTGGGGTCTTGGTTAATTTATTGCGCGATCGCCAGGCTTTCTTAGAAGAAATTCGTCATGGAGTCAGATTACAAAATAAAATTAGTTCTCTGTTTGTAAGTAGTTCTATTTTCTTTGCCATCTATGGTGCAATTATTGGTGCATCTCACAGTTGGGGACAAGCATTATCCGGTGCTATTAAACTTCCGGCATTTTATTTATTAACACTGATTATTTGTTTCCCGACTTTGTTCTTTTTTAATGTTTTGTTTGGTTCCCGAAGCAGTGTTCAACAGCATTTTGTGGTGTTGCTCACATCTGTATCAGTGATTAGCGTACTTTTATTCAGCTTGGCACCAGTGACGCTATTTTTTCTGATCACTACACCCGACTCTTATCAATTTTTCAAACTGTTGAATGTGTTAATTTTTGGCATTACAGGCGTATTTGGTGTTAAATTCCTGTATGAAGGAATGCAATTACTTTCTCAACAAGATGAAGTTGGCAAAAAAACCCGTACGACTATTTTAAGATCCTGGTTATTACTTTATGCCTTTGTTGGTATGCAGTTAGGATGGTTTCTCAGACCGTTTTTTGGTGCCCCTGACTCTAAATTTGAGTTATTTCGGGCTGTGAAAGGCAACTTTTATTTGGATATTGTAGCGGCTATTTCGGAAATTTTAGGTTTGCGTTAATCTAAGATTTTTGCGTGTTTTGTAGTATAGCAGGAGGCAGGAGGTAAAAGTATTACTATTCCTAGCATTCACGCTTGTCATTATGTCCTAACCTATGTGACTACGGCTATATATCCAGATATAGCGGTTATCAATTGCATGGAATACAGACCTAACCCCCAGCCCCTTCCCTTGTAGGGAAGGGGGGTAAGATTCGAAGCCTCTCTCCTAAAAGGAGAGAAGTTTGGAGAGAGGTCAAAGTGTATTGCACCCAAACGAGAAGGGCTATAATTACTCACCGTTCGCGTAATCATTATTGAAGAAGGCAGGAATGATACTGCCTTTTTTAATTTTAACTACTACTTAATGATAGAAAATTTATCCTTCTTTAGACATAATATTCATAGCAGTAGTTAATAATCATTGTAATAATTTAAATATTTTTATATAAGACAATTTATTACTAAAATTTATACATATCATACAAATGATACGCTATTAAAACATTTATTTAAACACGAACTCTAACAACAGGATGTTATAGTAAACATTACTAAGTAATATTTATATTTAGTATGTAAAAAAATAGTTTATATTTGCGATGCTGCTATGAAAGCTAGTACCTTTAGTTTACTAGTTGCTGCAATCAAAGCTGCTAAGGGAGTAGATACTTTCAAAAGTAATATCCCGTTCATTCACCGTTTTTATGCCTACTGATGAAACGTTTACTGAACTTCAACTAAAGACACATAAATGCACTTTTTAAGGGTTTTCCAAAGCTAAAAAAAATCTCAATTTTGGAACTGGAATGCATATAAATAATACATTTCCTACTAATCCTTCATGTCTACAAGGGCTACGAGTACTCCTTGTAGATAATGATGTCAATTTCTGCAATTCGTTGACACCAATGTTGCAATCCTATGGTGTGAAGGTGCAAGCGGCATTTTTAGGAGAGCAAGCTTTGGAAATATTTGTGCAATGGCAACCTGATGTCCTCTTGAGTGATATTTCCTCGCCAAATGAGGATGGCTATGCTCTGATTCATCAGGTGAGAACACTTACGGGAGAACGAGGCAAAGTAGTACCAGCGATCGCTTTGACAGGCACTGTAACTGAAGATATGTATCAACACGCTCTTTTAGCTGGGTTTAGTCTATGTTTTGCTAAACCCATAGTTATTGATGATTTTGTTGCTGTACTTGGCATTTTAGCAATTGCTAATAATCCTCATCCTCATGCTAACTAGCTTTAATTAATGTCTTAAATATAGTACTTTAAATTTTGAGAAGTAATGATATGGGTCATTTCTTGGTGGGGATAATTATTTTTCAAATGCTACTAATGAACTTGATAAACGATAGGATTAATCTCACGAGTTATCAAATGTATATTTTAACTCAATTAGTTTTGCTTTTGAGTAGCGGAATTATTGGTATTGGATTTATTCTAGCTTCTTACTTCTTGGCAGTGACTTGGATTTAGAAAACTTAAATGGTTTATAGTTTATATTTTGGGAATATAGGACTCCTGTTTGATTGTGTGAAAAAAAAATCGGTATAACTCGAAAAGGCTGATTCCCTAGACGCGATTAATCGCGTCTAGGGAATCAGCCTTTCGCGCTTGCGCTGCGCTTCTCTTCGAGAGGCTCCGCCAACGCGAACGCGCACCACCCAAAGAAGCCTTATTTTATTTCATTTATACTCAAACTATTATTAAATACAGGGCAAGTAAGTAAACTGACTAAAATATAAACCTTAGCTGCCAAACCATTGCAGTGCTAAACTTCATCCTATGACATCCGATCAACCCTCTGAGCAACCTGTATCTAAATCTACCCCTAATGAAGCGTTCGACGTAGAACAGCAAGACAATACAGATGCTTTATTTCCCATCGTTGGCATTGCCGCCTCTGCGGGTGGATTAGAGGCATTTACACAGTTACTCAGCCATTTGCTTACCGATACAGGGATGGCATTTGTACTGATTCAACACTTAGACCCTAACCACAAGAGTCTGTTGAGCGAGATTCTGGCAAGAACAACTAAAATGCCTGTCACTGAAGTGCAAGATGGCGTGACTGTGGAACCTAACAAGGTTTACATCATTCCGCCTAACACTAAGATGATCTTATCTAATGGAGTGTTGCAACTCACGCCGCGAGAGAAAATTCAGGGTAAATATATGCCTGGTGATGCGTTCTTTAGTTCATTAGCAGCAGATCGAGGGCACAAAGCGATCGCAGTAGTTCTATCTGGAGCGAATGGAGACGGTTCACTAGGACTAAAGGCAATCAAGGCAGCTGGAGGCGTGACTTTTGCTCAGTGTGAAGACACAGCAAGATTCGATAGTATGCCCAATACTGCTGTTGCCAGTGGGAATGTTGATTTTATTCTGCCGCCTCAAAAAATCGCCGAGGAACTGGCAAACCTCAGTCGCAATCCTTTTATTTCTGAATCATTGCCAGTGATCGCGGTTGAGAAGTTGCTGCCTGAACAGGGTGATGCCCTTGCGACTATTTTTGTATTGTTGCGATCGCAAAGTGGCGTTGACTTCAGCCACTACAAGTCCAATACCCTCGATCGCCGAATCCAGCGCCGAATGCTGTTGTATAAACTAGAGCAGTTGGAAGATTATGCCCAGTATTTGCAACAAAATCCGGCTGAAGTCAAGGCACTCTATGAAGAAATTCTGATCCACGTCACCTATTTTTTCCGCGAGCCTGAAGCATTTGAACTGTTGAAAGAGCAAGTCTTTCCCAGTATTATGCAAAACAAGTCGGTAGGGTTGCCGATTCGGATTTGGGTGGCGGGGTGTTCAACAGGCGAGGAGGTCTATTCAATTGCCATCTCCTTACTGGAGTTTTTGTCGGATACAGTCACCTCGCCGCCGATCCAGATTTTTGCCACAGATATCAGCGAGATCGCGATTGAGAAAGCCAGAACAGGCATTTATCCAGAGAATCAAATGGTGGAGGTTTCACCAGAGCGTCGCCGCAGATTTTTTAATGCCATTGAAGGCGGTGGCTATCAAATTAGCAAAGCTGTCCGCGAACTGTGTGTGTTTGCTCGACAAGACTTGGGCAGTGACCCCCCTTTTTCCAACTTAGATTTAGTTAGCTGTCGGAATGTACTGATTTACTTGGACGAAACGTTGCAAAAACGGATACTGCCCATCTTTCATTACAGTCTTAACCCGACTGGCTTTTTACTGCTAGGAACTTCAGAAAGCACAGGTAAATATTCAGAGTTGTTTACTCTGATTGACAGAAAGAATAAAATTTATGCTAAAAAGCTAACTGCAAATCGTCCAATTCTATCGTTCGTTACCAGCAATTATCCGGTAACAAAAGTAGAGGAACCCAAGCTGACCAATGAGAATCCATCAAATGAGTTTGATTTAGACAGAAAAATTGATCAACTGATCTTGAATCGCTATGCCCCTGTGGGTGTAGTAATCAACAACAAGATGGACGTGCTGCAACTTCGGGGAGAAATCGATCTCTACCTAAAACTTTCACCTGGAAAACCGAGTCTCAATTTATTTACAATGGTGCGCCAAGGCCTGCTCGTGGAGCTACGCGCCGCAATTTATCAGGCACAACGGCAAAAAATTCTAGTTAGAAAGCAAGGGTTACGCATTGAAGAGGGCAATCTTTCAAAAATCATCAATATTGAAGTGATTCCATTCAAGCCTGCGGCTGACGAAGAATTCTACTTTCTGGTTTTATTTGAAAAAGCCCCACCCACGGTTAACAACCTCGACACGGTAAATCCTGAGAGCCAGGAGCAGCCAGAATTAGAGCGGGAGATTATTCGGCTCAGACAGGAACTCGCAAACGCCAACCAAGAGCGGGCTGCGACTCAAGAATATCTGCAAGCGGTGATCCAAGAGCAAGAGCACATCAATCAAGACCTGAAAGTTGCTAATGAAGAAATCCTCTCCAGCAATGAAGAGTTGCAAAGCACCAATGAGGAGCTAGAAACTGCCAAAGAAGAGATTCAGGCAACCAACGAAGAACTTAACACAACTAATGAAGAACTTCGCTCTCGAAATCAGGAATTACACCAAGTTAACAACGATCTGACAAATTTGCTTGCCAGTATCAATATTCCCATTTTGATATTGACTTTGGACTTACGGGTTCGACGTTTTACGCCAATGGCGCAACGGCTTTTCAATTTAATTCCCGCCGATGCTGGACGACCTTTGAGCGATATCAGAGCGAATCTGAATATTCCTGACTTAGAATCTCTAATTTTGGAGGTACTTGACACACTCAGCATCAAAGAATTAGAAGTCCAAACTATGGGGGGACATTGGTACAACCTCCGCATCCGTCCTTATCGCACCACAGAAAACCAGATTGACGGTGTAGTGTTGGTGTTAATAGATATTGATGTTCTCAAACGCAGTGCCACAACCTTAGAACAAGCCCGGAATTACGCTGAAGCGATTGTGGAGACGGTACAAGTGCCGTTAATCGTACTTGATGCTGATTTCCGGGTGAACAAAGCCAATCGCTCGTTTTATGAAACATTTCAGGTTTCACCATCCGAGACAGCGCAATCTCTGATTTTTGAACTAGGGAATGGTCAGTGGAACCTACCTGGACTACAACAGATCCTAGAAGACATTCTTGCCAACGATACCACTATTCAAAACTTAGAGGTAGAGCATCGTTTTGAGCAGATTGGGCACAAAACCATGCTGCTCAATGGTTGGAAAATTATTCAACAGGGAGAGAGCCAAAAGATTTTGCTGGCGATTGAAGATATTAGCGATCGCAAGCAGTTTGAGTTAGAGCGATCCGAGCTACTAGCACAGGAGCAGTCAGCCCGTCAAGAGGCGGAAAATGCCAACCAAGCTAAAAATGAATTCCTGTCGAACCTCTCCCATGAACTTCGTAACCCGCTCAATACTATACTCGGCTGGGCGCAACTCGTCCGCACCCGCAATTTAGATTCTTTAGCAGTCGCTCGTGGCTGGGAAGTGGTGGAGCGGAGTGCTAATGTGCAGGCTCAGTTAATCGATGATATGCTGGATCTCTCACGAATTACGAGTGGAAAGCTTCATTTAAACACTCGTCTCATCGATCTAGTTTCAGTAGTGGATGCTGCGATTGAGTCTATCGAATTTTCCGCAGAGGCAAAAGGCATTCAAATTGTTTCACAGTTGAACTCAGCGACAGTTGTCGGAGATTTTGACCGTTTACAGCAAGTTATGTGGAATTTACTTTCTAACGCGATTAAGTTCACTCCAGCCGATGGGCGAGTGGGAGTTATACTCGAAGCTGTATATAGTCACGCCGAGATTCGAGTCAGCGACACAGGAATTGGCATCCCGGCAGAATTGCTACCGTATGTGTTTGAGCGCTTCCGCCAAGGAAATTCCAGCACCAACAAAACGAGTCAGGGGCTTGGATTGGGCTTGTCAATCGTCCGTCATATTGTAGAACTTCACGGTGGAACAGTTCAAGCGCAAAGTCCAGGCGAGAGACAAGGAACCACAATCATCATCAGGCTGCCTCTGCGCTCAATGCCGCCGGAGATTACACCGCCAACTTATTTAGAGCCGAGCCTTTTATCAGAGACTCCAGATACATTAGATGGTAAAAATCCATCCCTTACCCTTGAAGGGTTATGCATCTTGGCTGTAGACGATCAAGCGGATAGCCGCGACTTACTACAGTGGATGTTAGAAGACTTCGGGGCGGAAGTAGTGGTTGTTACATCGGCAAGGGAAGCGATCGCGGCTCTAACTGAATCTCCTGGCAAATATGATGTGCTTCTAGCAGATATTGGGATGCCAGAGGAAGATGGTTTTTCCCTGATTCGTCAGATTAGAGAGCTTGAGGCTGAATCTGGGGGACAAATTCCAGCAGCGGCAATCAGTGCCTATGTCACCGAACAAGAGCGGCAAATGGCAATTGATGCTGGTTTTCAAATGCATCTAGCTAAACCGATTGAACTGACTCAATTGATATTGATGATTGCAAATTTGAGTGGACGAATCACAGATAATTATTAATTCGTAATTCGTAATACTCGCCAAAGGCAAGAAGCAAGCTACGTAACTCGTAATTGAGGATACAAAGAAACTAATTTTAATTATGAAAAACTAAAAAATGCGCTGTGTCTAGCTCCCCGACTTCTCAAAGAAATACTACGGTGTACACACATCTCTGTACAAGATACAAAACGAAATTAAATCCCCCTTAAAAAGGGGGACTTTGAGAAGTTTTTGTCTACTGAAAAAGAGAGACTTTGAGAAGTTTTTGCCACCCTTTTTAAGGGGGGTTGGGGGGATCAAAAGTCTGTGGTGCAACTCTAGAACACTCGTGTGTACACCGTAGACTTTTTAAGGAGGATTAGGTGGGATCTAAAACTGCCTAAAGTCACAGCGAAACTCTTTTCAAATAACCTCTTATTACCATTTCACTAAAAGCTTGATACAAATTATTTTTTCTCTTCCCCTATCTCAAGAGCTTCCCCTGCAACACCAGCCTGCCTATGTGCATTAACCTTAAAGTAAAACAGTATTAGGATTGCCATCTTATATATTTGAATAAACGTTTGAATTGTGTATAAGTTGTCTAATTTGTATCTAAAACATTCAAAAGTTATAGATGATATTTGACATTTTTACTTAAAAAGATACAAAACATATTTGATTTATTCTATTAAAACAGAAAGTATCAACATGAATTGAGGAATTTTACACATGACTGCAACCTTCATGAAGCTGCCTAAGTTTCACAATAGTCAATGGGTGAGCTTTATTGGTGGAGAAGGGATTGTACGCAGCTACACACCTGAATCTGGCACATGGACGTATCTGATTGAGATGGTATTAGGCTTAGAGCCTGACTTTGGCAGAGTTGGTGCAGAAACGATGATATTCCTCACCGAGGCAGATTTACATCTTACACGCATTGCTAGTCAAGGGGACGTTACTGTTACAAGGTTCGAGGCACTTTACAACCTCAAATGACTTAGTTCTGAATTATGCCATTCAAGCACTTGATGAAGTAAAATTAGGTATTTTTTAGATCGTCAATATGGAAGTTGAAAATGTTTAAAGCTACCGATTTAATTCGGGGTAAAATCTACTCTTACCGAGGGGAACAAATCAAATTTAGCCATCAATCTCGTAATCAGAGATTCTTCTTTGTAAAGAGTAATGGTAAGCGCTTGATGTTTACATCCTATTTCATTCGGCGAGAACTTTACGAAATTAGAGTGCTAGCAGAACAGTAGGGGAAGTTTCATGCAGCAAGATAACTCTCTCTGCTCTAGTCAAACAAATCGAAGACTTTATAAACTGATAACTCCTCCTTAGATGAAGTTCTCCAAAAACCCAATTTTGACGAACAATTAGAGCAATAGCGATAGTGATTAAAGAAAGTTAAGCCTCCAGCTACTCCGGCTGATCTTCCTCTATTGCGGCAATAGTTCGTTTCGTGGCAAAGCCGTTGAGAATGATATCTCGAATTAAGGACACCTCTTTATCCAAATTCATTGCATGATCCTCATATTTTGTTACGGCACTAGTTAAATTGTAGTTTTTCATCTGTTCTGCCATTTGACGGGAGAATGTAACCTTTTCCTCCATTGTCCGCACAGCCGACCACAGCGCTTTTTCGAGATTCTGAGTTTGCTCTGCTAGGAACACACTAGCTGTAAAGGAATGCCCCGTGTGACAGCGAAACCGTAGCGGCTCTCCTTTGCCAATTTGCCAGATGCTGCCGTTGCATTCAGGGCAGGTGTAAGTCGTTCGAGTCCCGATCGCTTCTACACTCTTTAAAAACTCTTGGGTATTCATCTGCTGTTCAGCAATTCTGGATTCAATTTCGATTTCTTCGGTCACGGGGTATGCCTCCTCCTGGGCGGTGGGTTCTTTTGACAACCGCACTAGCAGGTCTGGGATTTCTGCAAGCGGCAGGCAGTAATCGACTTTCACATACCGCAAGGCGCTCTTTGCCATGCTGGGGTATTGTGCTTCCTTCGGGTCTTGAACAATCGCCACTCCACCCCGTTTTTTGATTGCCTGCAACCCCACCGTGCCATCATCAAGATAGCCGGTGAGTACCACACCTACCACCCTTGTACCATAAGCGCGGGCGGCTGAACGAAATAACGTATCGATCGCGGGGCGAAAGCGGTTTTCTTGAGGCCCGCGCACGACACGCATCAAGCCTTGATTGACCAACAGGTGATAATCGGGCGGTGCGACATAGATTCGCCCGGTTTGAATTGACTCTCCATCTGCCGGGTGAGATGCTGGGAGAGAGCCTACATCTGTAAGAATTTGGGGGAGAATGCTGGGCTTATCCGCTGCGAGGTGCTGAACAATGAAGATGACAGCATCAATCTCAGCAGGCAGAGCGCCCAAGATTGCGCCCAGTGCTTTGAGTCCGCCTGCGGAAGTGCCAATAACAATAATATCGTGTCCAAGCATAGATTCCTTTTCTTAGTAAATAAAAGCGTTTTAGTAGGCAGGGTAAATAAAAGCGTGTAGGCAGGGTAAATAAAAGCGTTTTAGTAGGCAGGGAAAGTGGGGGAAGTTGAGAAAGAGGTACTATTTGCGATCGCAATTTGGTATCATAATCTCTGCTATTCTCGCTCCTGAAGTTCTTTTATCGGCAACAACAAACTGGCTTCAATCTCCTGCCGCACAACGTCTGTGATCTCACAGTTGCCATTGAGGCAATCGATAAGCAACTGATTGGCATCGTAATATTGTTGTAATACTTGCTGTTGCTGTGGGCTGAAATACCATTGATGCTGGATGTTTTGATGCTTAGCGATAATCGCCTTTAACCGTTCCATCCAAGCAGGATAACTTATTTGCCCCCATGTCTGAAACCTTTCTCTACTTTGTTGGGGATCGGGCAGTAGGTCTTTAAGTTTTTGTAAAGCTTGATGTAAGCTAGCATCTTGAACGATCGCCAAAGCATAACTCAGAGCATCGTCGCAGGCATGGGCATCGGCAAAATTAGATTTGCATTCCATTACTAGGTTATCTAATGCCGCATCCAAAAAAATATCTTGATCGAGAATGCAGACAAGGGCAAAGTACGGGGTAAGGTGAGGAGTCCTAGCCAGGGCAAGATAAAACGCCCGAATTGCAGCAGACTCAGGAGCAGCAAGAGACTTTTGACTTGCCCAAGTTAAAAATTTTTGCAAATATGGATCTTGAGCTACTAGCGCATCAATTTCTTGCTTCATCAACAGTACCAAAAAATCTGCATTCCGTAGCATGGCAACCGTTAACAAAAAGATTTCACGCCACCTGGGTTCAGTAAGATGAGTCACCAGACGTTCTAACGGTTTTTTTAATGCTTGTAAATTATAACTGGCAACGATTTTTCGAGCAGTCAGGTATTCTTGAAACGTCAAATAAGAGAAAGAGAAAATCCCCCGCACTCTTTCTGCTAGTAATCCATGTTGCAACTCTATCGCCTGAAGTACCCCTTCACTATCTAATTCCAATTTCTCTGGTTCCGTCGAAGCATTCGGCAAATCACCGATATAATTGCTAATGTATTGCTCAACAATGCGTTGTTCAAAAAAGTAATTACCCTGCTCAAATGTCGCGCTAGCAACCTGACTCAGCAACTTCAGCTTTTGTGGTAATAAAAAACCTTCGTACACTTCATCCCGCTCAATTCCTTTAGTTTCGTCCCATTTGCCCAGGAGGAGGTCTAAACACTGCTTATAAAACACAGCTTTTTGGGTTGGGAATTTGTTCTGGTGATGAAAAACCCAGCAGGCGAGATGCAAAAACAAGGGCGTGACGGCAAGTCTCCGAAATTGTAAGTTTTCGGGTAAATCTAGTTTCTCAATAAATTCAACCGCCTGTTCCTGCCTCTGGTAGACATTCGTTTTCGTAACTGCTGTAAACCACTTCTGAGCAAAAGCAACAATTTGCTCAGAGGTAAATGAGGCAATTTCAACATCTGTAAACCGTCTGAGGTTGAAAGCTTTAGCCGCCGTGCGGCAGGTGACGACAAATATATTCTTTTGATACTTTTCAGAGAGTCTGCGAATCTCATTGACGACACCAATGCTCTGTTGATGAAGTACTTCATCTAATCCATCCAGCAACAGCAACACTCTGCCCTCCAACAACAAAGTTTCCAGCACAGATGGATCTGAAATTCCACAGGTGAGGAATTCTTTGCAAATATAGTTGAGTAAATGGAACTCTCCTGCAACTCTCGTTTCGTCGGCAAAATCTCTTAAGGTGACAAAAATGGGAACCCGATTTGCTGCAAATTTCCCTCGGTTGCATTGAATCGCCAGATGTTGTAAAAAAGTGGTTTTACCTGCTCCCGGTTTACCCAATACCCGCAGCTTTGAGTAAATTTCAACCGCCGTGATCCCCGCGATTTTTGTCTGGGATACTTCACTTAAACCAAAGCGATCAAATTCTTTTGATGTAAACTTTTGCAAGTCAGCAAACTCTAACCACTGAAAGCTGGCAATTTCCTCCAAAATATTGACATCGATGTAAATGTCGTCGATTCTAACGGGGCGACTAACATCTAATAACTGCAAAGTGCCGTACTGATCTTGAATTTTGTCAAAGCGTTGCGATCGCACTTGTTGTACTAGAGCATCAATATCTAAAAATTCAGCAGCACCAAGTTCTTTTAATTCAGGAAATTCTTCTGGAGGATTAGCCGCAATCTCCCGCCAATTCAACGACAACACAGAACAAATTTCTATAAAGACATGACGCTCTACTGGACGCCCACTAAAAAACCGCCAAATTGGTTGACGAGTCTTTAAGTTGACTTCATAAGCCAAATTGTCTTGTGTCCACCCCTTATAAGCGAACGCTTTTTTGGCTTGTTCAATCCCAGCGAGTGATGCTTGGAGCGATCGCTTGACCATAGGAGCTTACACACATCAAATAAGAATTCTTCCAGTTGACATTATTGCAACATATAGTTTCGGAACTACTTAGAAATCAAGTTAACTATTTTTAAATGCTAATGATTTATTTCCAGTATCTTCAGCTAATATTTTTAATTGCATTCTTCTCAGCCAAATCTGATTTATTTAAGTGTCATTTTTAACTTTTCCTCTTGTGTATTAGCATTTGCTATTTTCTATATTTAGTAACTTGGCCTCTGTGGAAAGTTTAAACTTTATGTACGTTTGAGTACTCACTATTATTGTACCACTTCTGTAGGCTTGTGTATAAAGTTAGCCTAATCTTCCTAGTTTCTAGCAAGAGAAACTAAACCAAAGCTGACAAGCTAATTAAGTAGAAATGAAATGATTAATTATTAATTGAACGCTGGTAAATGAGATGCATATAGATTTATCAATGAAGGCAGAAGGTAAATGGGATTGGAGGTGTGACGCCACAGATGTGCGCCCCTACTTTTCCAGACTCCAGCCCAGTGCTACGGCTATTTCAGTAGCTAATTCTAGAGGATTGAATGGTTTAGCGATCGCACTGATCATTCCCATCTGGGCATAGCGACGGCGATCGGAAGCCTGGATTTTGGCAGTTAACAAAATTACCGGAATCGCTTTGGTTAATGGATTGGCTTGTAACTTTTCAAAGGTAGTGATGCCATCCATATCTGGCATCATCACATCCAGTAAAATCGCATCTGGTTGGTAAGTCTCAGCTTTAATTATGCCCTCTTGACCAGAACTGGCTGTCTCCACTTTCCAGCCTGCCACTGTTTCCAAACAAATCTTGGCAACTTCTTGAATATACTGCTCGTTATCAACCACTAGAATTTGCTTCGTTGTCATCACTGCACTCCTCTTGTTGATTCAAGGTAATTCGCTGAAGTAATTCCATCACCCGTTGTTCAAATTCCTGGGTGGTAACACGCCCTTTGCTCAAAAATTCTGGATTTGGACTTAGTTTGCTATGTTGACTTGGCTCGTAACCACTATGAATCATGGGAACGTTGGAAGAGCCTTCTAAATCAGCATTTTGAAAAGTCCCAAATAACGGCAGAGTCACGTAAAAAGTGCTACCTTCGCCTAATGTACTTTCAGCCCAGATGCGTCCGCCGTGCTGTTGCATAATGCTCTTACAAATTGCCAAACCTAAGCCAGTACCATCATGGTTGCGTGAATCTGAGGAGTCAACTTGTTGAAAGCGCTCAAAAATACTCTCAAGTTTGTCATTTGGGATACCGCGTCCAGTATCTTTGACTGTCAACAAAACTTCATCCTTTTCTTGTTGCGCCCCCAAGCAAACCTTAGAACCAGCAGACGAAAATTTAATGGCGTTACTCAGTAGGTTAGTTAAGGTTTGGACAATGCGATCGGAATCTGCCAATACTTGACCGGATACGGCAGAAATAGATACTTTTACTCCTGCTTTATCAGCCAGAGGCTGCATGACATTTACTGCTTGAGTGATCAGGTCAACGATATTGCAAATTTCTGGTTCCATCTTCGCCTTACCCGACTCGATCCGCTCAATGTCTAGGATGTCGTTGATTAAACGTACTAGGCGTTCGCTGCTATCAGTAGCAATTTGCAGCAGGCGTTTTCCCTGCTCTGAGTCTGTTGGTAGCAAACCACTGGCTAGCATTCCTAGAGAGCCGTGAATCGAAGTTAAAGGTGTGCGGAGTTCATGACTAACAACAGAGACAAATTCATCTTTCATCCGTTCAATTTGCTTCCGCTCTGTGATATCTCGCAAGATAACCGTATAAAATATTTCCTCACCCAGGTCTATTTTGGAGATGGAAGCCTCCGCTGGAAATTCAGTACCATCCTTGCGGCGACCATAGATTTCACGCCGTTCTCCCATCCGACGGGCAACATTAGGAGATTGGCCAAAGTCAACCACATGTTGACGATGCGCTTGGAAAAAACGCTGCGGTAAGAGTAAATCAAGACCTTTTCCAATCACTTCTTGGGCAGAGTAGCCAAAAATCTTCTCTGCTCCTTGATTAAACAAGGTGATGCATTGGAACCCGTTGATGGAAATAATTGCATCATCAGCAATATCTAAAATCCGGGCAAATCGGGCTTGAGAGAACCGTAATTCTTCCTGTGTTCGCTGACGTTCATCAAGTTGTGACTGCAACTGTCGATTCAGGGTAATTAATTCAGCAGTGCGCTCTGCCACTCTCAATTCCAGTTCGTTGATGGCTCGTAAATTGGGAGACACAGAGAATGAGGAAGATGAGGTAGTATTTTCTCCCCCTGCTCCCCCTGCTCCCCCTGCCCCTCTGCTCCTCTGCCCCTCTGCCTCCCTGCCCTCCTGCGTCACGCGCTGCCGCAATTTTATTCGTTCTAAGCGATTGACGATCCGAGTTACAAGTTCCGGCCCCACAATGGGCTTGCTTATAAAGTCATCAGCACCAACGCTAAACACCTGATTTACCATCTCGGCATCGTTATGCACAGTCAGGAATAAGATGGGTAACTCACTCCAGCGAGGATCGTTGCGTACCAATTGGCAAAGTTCTATACCATTTGTATAGGGTAATTCCACATCGAGAATCAGCAGATGTGGGACAACTGCTTCCAAGCTTTCCCATAACTGACGCGGATCTTCAAGAGCGATCGCCTTGAGTCCCCAAGGACTAAGTAAGGTTTGCAACAATGCCTGAATTTGCGGATCGTCATCCACAACCAATATTTTAGTTTCTGCATGGGAGTCATGTTGCAGCGATTGCGTCACTGTTTCTAATACCTGTGGGGTTGGTGTTCCAGATATTGCCCCTGCGTCGTTTCCCTCAATTTCCCGACGCAATAACCTTACCCAACTTTCAAGGTTGCTAATCTCAGATTTACTCCAGCTTTGGCCAGAACTCAGCAGCAGTTCAATATTGCGTGCCAATTTTGAGCCAAGAGGTAAGCCAAAAGTACCTAAAGATCCTGCCAAGGTATGCGCCTCTTTGGCTGCATGGGAGAGCAATTCGGGATTTAAAGTATTTTGATTTAAAGTTGCGATCGCTTCCTCCAGTACCCTCACCTGCTCGTCCACCCGCCCTTGAAATCGTTGCCAAATTTCCGCAACTGCCATTAATGTTTGCTGCTGTGATTTGAGATTTGGAACTGTGTATTTTGCCTGCCCCTCTGCCCCCCTGCGCCTCTGCCCCTCTGCGCCTCTGCCCCTCTGCCCCTCTGCCCCCCTGCCTCTCTGCTCCTCTGCCCCTCTGCCCTCCTCTTCCAGTGGTTTCAGACGATAACCGATACCATAAACTGTTTCAACCAAATCACTGGCTGCTCCTACAGCTTTGAGTTTCTGCCGTAACCCTTTAATATGAGTGCGAACAGCTTCTTCTTGTGGAGTATCTTCATAAGACCAAAGATGTTCTAAAATCATGCCGCAGCTAAACACCCGGCGAGTATTTCGCAAGAATAGTTCTAACAGAGCAAACTCTTTTGGGGTAAGTGGCAACAGATTGCCAGCATAAATCACTTCACAACTACTAGGGTCTAGCTGCAACTTCCCATACTCCAGCACAGGTTGTGAGGTTACGCCTTTGCGACGCAACAACGCCCGAATACGAGCAATTAACTCCTCTTGATCAAAGGGTTTAACTACATAGTCATCTGCGCCTGCATCTAATCCGATCGCTTTTTCATGACTACTATCGCGCCCTGTCAATAACAATATTGGCATTTGCAGACCGCTAGACCGGATTTGACGACAAAGACTAATGCCATCCAGCTTGGGCAACACTATATCCAAAAGGATTAAATCATAATCGTAAGTTTGAATAAAATCCCAAGCAGCATCACCATCAGTTGCAACTTCAACCGCATAGTTTTGATTAGTCAAAACAGCGGTGAGTGCAGATGCATTTAACTCGTCATCCTCGACAACTAAAATTTTCATGTTAAAAGCTTTCCAAATTAAAATGGATACAACAGATAACAAGCAATAAACTTAAATTGCAAAATCAATTAGTATCAATGGTGAATTTTAAGGCATCTTCCTATAGATATATATTTTCGGTTCATACTCATTAATAAATATCAATATTGATAAATTTTTAACTGAATTTTTATAGCTGCCTGTTTAGGAGCAGATGCTATGGTGGAAAGAAATATTTTGCAGACACTAATTGCAGACACTAAATTTATACTACCTTACTTACAGGTTCTCCTAGTATAGGGAAAGGGGAAAAGGGAAAGGGAAAATTCTATCCCTTTCCCCCTACACCTTATCCCCACTTTGTGGGGCCCCACCTTCCCCTTTTCTCCACTTCTGCAAGAAGTCTAATGATCTTTGGAGTTATAAAACTCTCAATACGCTACAACAGAAAAAACCCTCTGCTAAACCTGTGAAAAAACGAGTAACACTCACCTTCCCGAAACGCGCCGTGCAAATGCCAGTCACTTACGTACTGGCCAAAGAGTTCAACGTCGCCGCCAATATAATCCGCGCCCAAGTTGCCCCCAATCAAATTGGTAACCTGGTAGTGGAACTATCGGGAGACATCGATCAATTAGATGCGGCGATCGAGTGGATGCGATCGCGCCATGTTAACGTTTCTTATACATTAGGCGAAATTGCGATCGATCCAGATGTGTGTGTCCACTGTGGTTTGTGTACTGGGGTTTGTCCTACCGAAGCTCTCACCCTCCACCCAGAGACGTACAAGTTGACATTCACGCGATCGCGCTGTATTGTTTGCGAACAGTGTATCCCTAGCTGTCCCGTACAGGCAATCTCTACTAACCTTTAACAATCTAAAATTCAAAATTGTTACTAGCCCAACTTAAACACATCCGCTATTACAGCACTATCACCCACCAGCCTAGTTTTTGCTGGAGAGTCATAAACTACCAATAGCGAAGGGATGCCAGCGACATCCTGAAACAGCGTCATTCCCTCAGCGTGTTCTTCCCGATTTCCATAGGGAATATCTTGCACATAATCTGGATTGCTGAAGACATTTTCTCGCGAATTCACACCATTTACCCAGCGATAAACTTGCACAGGTCCATCTAAATCCATCGTTGGCCCAGCTAAAATCAACAAATCTTTTCCATCTACATACAAATCCCGAATTCCCAAACCATTCAACCAGATAAAATGCTTTTTATATAACTCCTTCACTTCTCCAATTTGCTTTAGTCTCAAAAGTCCAGGGCTAGAATCTTCTAACTCTATTTCCAGCACCACAGCCCAACCCCGCAATACAGGGCCGCGCAAACCCAAAAAAATGCGGTTTTGATAAATGCCTATTCCTTCAATATCAAATCCATTATCCTTTCCGGGAATTGCTGCCTTAATGAACGAGCCTAAATGGGGATCATTTATTAAAGCTGTCATTAGCAAATTACCCTCGTTCGTCACCTCTAATTTAGCGGCATTCAATTGCACATCTGGCTTTTGTGGAAGTGGGCAAGATGAGAATAACTTACCGTCTATCATCGGAATCCGTCCTAAGAGGTAACGGTTGGGTTCTGATTCAATCTTTGCTAGCCTTTTAAAGTTTTTCGCATCTGTATTTTCGGGTTTGAATTTTTTGCGTTTGTAACTGTGAGAACCAACAAACCATAAGTAATAATCACTGTAAGCAAGTCCTTCTATATCAATTTCTTCGTCTTCTGGTGCAGGTAAATTGATAAATTCTGCTACTCGAAATTGTTCATGGTCTGAAAATTTATCAGTATCAACCAAAGAGAGACGTTCAATAGTTGAAGTTTCATCTGACCCCAACCATAAATACTTCTGATGTGTAAGCAATACTGCTGATAAGTCTTCTCTATGTTCTTTGAAATTATCTATAAAAGTCAAGGAAACTTGATTTATTAATTGTAAGTTTGGCATCTTAAATCATCTTTATAGTTAAAAAAACTTAACCATGTTATTATAATATAAAATTTAATTGCCTTAAAATTTTTATCTATAAACTATAGCTCAGATCAAATCGCCAGGTGGATCTGGTATTTAGACCTTTGATAGATATTCCATATTTATAAAAGAGTATGCAACTATCAATAGTCATAAGAAAAGTTTACAATTCTCATTGCCTAAAAAAAGATCACAAGTAGATGCAAATATTTAACTAATGTTATTATGCAATAACCTCATGAGGTAGTCATTAAGAGCAGTTATGAAATTAGCCACACAACCTACGGTAAAAACTCTAGGGGACTACGCCTACCAAGCGATTGAAAAACACTTTAAAAAGACCTTGAAGTGGGAAAAATCAGTGAAGAAAGATGAAGATCCAGAAGCACTGCACCAAATGCGAGTGGGAATGCGCCGCTTAAGGACAGCTGTAACTCGGTTTGGGCTAGCGGTGGATGTGTCGAAACCAATCAGCGATAAAAATATTGGTAAAATAGCCCGTCGTCTTGGTAGTCTCCGAGATTTAGACGTACTCAAAGAAAGTTTGGAAAACAATTACAAACCAAACTTACCCCGCAAAGAGCAAGAATCTTTGCAAACAGCTTTCACAGCTTTGGCTAAACAACGTGAAGATGTCCTATCGAGTGTACAGAAAACGTTAAAGGATGAATCTTATAAGTCTCTAAAAGATGCATTGGATAAGTGGTTAGAGAAACCCAGTTATCAACCTTTGGCATCTGTTACCATTCAGCAAGTACTACCAGACTTACTTTTACCAGAAGTGAGTAATTTCTTACTGCATCCGGGTTGGCTAATTGGCACGCAATTTGTGGACTCAGAACTGAAAATAGAGAAAAACTGGAAACCAGAAAAGATAGAAAAACAATTGACAACAGAAGGTGAAATTCTTCATAGTTTACGAAAAGAAGCTAAACGTATACGCTACCAGATGGAGTTATTTACTGACTTATATGGTGAGTCCTACGGAGCTTATATTACAGAAGTGAAAAATGTCCAAGAAATTTTGGGTACGATGCAAGATAGTGCAGTCTTAACTGACTGGCTTGCAGATGTATTCAAGTCAGAAATTCAGACTCAATTGCCCACCCTTGCTAACTTATTAACCGAAAATCGTTACCAATCGTGGCAGCAGTGGCAACCTTTGCAAGAACGGTATTTAAAAGCTGAAACTAGACATAGCTTTCATTTAACAATATTGCACCCACTTTCAGGAGTAATAAATTAAAAGCTACTCTTTGTAAGGCAGAGATTGGATTAACGAGCAGACAATTGGATAGGAGCCTCTAGCGACAAAACATAAACACTGCTTTGGGGAATTTGTACAATACGGATATTTTCGGCAGAACGTAAACCTGAAATTAGTCCAACAGCGCTTCCTAGCATGGCTCCCCGGTCAAACTGTTCGGGATCGCCTTGGCTAAAAAAGCCCAAGGTGCTTCCACCAATCCTGCCCCAAACAGAGCCATTCTCAACGGCCTTGTCATTAGCTCGCATCTGGGTAATGGTAGTGCCGGGAATCATCTGACTTGATGCTTTAATTGAAACAATTCGACCGTTGACCACCAATGACTGTGCCACAATTTTAGCGCCCCCATCAGTGGGTTTGAGGGTAATAGTTACAGGAGTATTTTCCGGCGCTACAATATTACCTTGATTATCTTTAATCGCGCTAGCTAAAGGAAGTGTCAGGGGGTAATCCTTTTTTTGCCCAACATCTACGGTAACAGACGCTGGAAATGAGACAATAATTGCTGTATCTTGAGGAATGTTAATCTCTTGATTGACTGCTTGAGTCGGCTGAGGTGCTTGAATCATTACTGGTTGGGCGTTAGCTGGCAGAATGATAGAACTCAATACAGACATAGAACAGGCGAGGCTCAACAATATTTGCGTTTTCATGACCGCGTTTCCCTTTGATTAGAGTAGTGTTTTTTTAGGATTGAATCCCCTTCACTCAATCAATAGGTTTGCAGTGGTTGATTTATGCAGCCTTCTATCAGAAAAATATTTAATTTATTGGCTCATTTGTCTGTACCTCTTTGCCAGTCAACTACAGAGAGGGCTGCCGCCTCCCAAATTCGTGGTAGAGACGCAATAGAGCATTTCCTTCTTAGACCTGGAAACGAGAAATAAAGGGGACTGGCGATAAATAAAGACGGGTTGCAGCCCGTCTAAATAGCTTGAAAGTGCAAATACACCTTGTATAGTATTGAAAATAACACAATTAATTTTCTCAAAGTTGCCAATTTGCCAACCCATAAAAAGAACAAATGTTAGAACCATCCTACAAGTCCTGCTATTTCCGACTAAATCATTTACCCATGCATGTTTGAGGATTGCCGGAAATTGCGATCGCACTCCTCACACTCATTGAGATATTTTGAGCTACTCTCTGGTCTGAAAACAGTAATAATTGCCCTGACAAGATATTGCTTTGTCTAAATCAGTCATAGTAGAGGTTACAGCTACTGGTTACAGAAGCTCTTTTAATCTGTTGTCAGACTGGTTTAGTTTTACATGAACTCAACCAGCAGCAAACATCAAGGGTTATAAGCATCGAATATGAACGTTTTACTTGTATATCCCCGTTTTCCAAAAAGTTTTTGGTCTTTTGAAAAAACACTGGCTTTATTAGACCGTAAAGCGATGCTACCACCTTTAGGCTTAGTGACTGTAGCGGCGATTTTACCCCAAGAATGGAATTTCAAGTTAGTAGATCGAAATGTTCGCGTCTGTACAGAGGCAGAATGGGCTTGGGCCGATTTGGTTATTATGTCGGCGATGATTGTCCAAAAAGAGGATTTGCTCTCTCAGATATTGGAAGCAAAGCAAAGAGGTAAACTGGTCGCGGTGGGTGGACCCTTCCCGACAGCGCTCCCGAATGAAATGACATCCGCCGGAGCAGACTACTTGATATTGGACGAAGGGGAAATTACTCTACCCTTATTTGTAGCAGCGATCGCACGGGGCGATCGCACAGGTATTTTTCGCTCTGGTGGTGAAAAACCAGATGTCACCAACACACCAACTCCTCGCTTTGACTTGCTAGAGTTTGAAGCCTATGCGGAGATGTCAGTACAATTTTCCCGTGGATGTCCCTTTCAATGTGAATTCTGTGACATTATTGTGCTATACGGTCGTAAACCCCGCACCAAAAACCCAGAACAACTATTAGCAGAACTTGATTACCTCTACAAACTGGGTTGGCGGCGCAGTATTTTTATGGTGGATGACAACTTCATCGGCAATAAGCGGAATGTCAAATTATTTTTGAAATCTCTTTTGCCCTGGATGGTAGAACATAACTATCCCTTTTCTTTTGCCACAGAGGCTTCAGTTGATTTAGCCCAAGATCAAGAACTGATGGACTTGATGGTAGCGTGTAATTTTGGAGCTGTTTTTCTGGGCATTGAAACCCCCGATGAAGAAAGTCTTACTTTCACTCAGAAATACCAGAATACGCGAGACTCACTCAGTGAGGCGGTGAATAGGATTACCCGCTCAGGGCTGCGAGTCATGGCAGGCTTTATCATTGGGTTTGATGGCGAGAAAGTAGGAGCCGGCGCACGAATTGTCAAGTTTGTCGAGCAAACAGCAATTCCTACAGCCTTATTTAGTATGCTGCAAGCGCTTCCAGATACAGCCCTTTGGCATAGATTAGAAAAGGAAGGACGACTCCGCAATAAATCTGCCAACATCAACCAAACCACGTTGATGAATTTTGTCCCAACTCGACCGTTAGAAGACATCGCTCGTGAATATGTGCAGGCCTTCTGTGATTTGTATGAGCCAGAGCGGTTTTTGGAGCGTACATACAAGCACTTCCGTCTTTTGGGCGAAGCAACCTATCCCAAAAAGGGCAAAGCTGCCAAGAAACCATTGAACTGGAAAGTACTCCGAGCGTTTCTGATTATTTGTTGGCGTCAGGGTATACGTCGTCAGACGCGCTGGCAATTCTGGCGCAACTTGTGGAATATGTATCAGCATAATCCGGGTGGGGTGAGTAGCTACTTAGCTGTTTGCGCCCAAATTGAGCATTTCTTGGAATATCGCCAAATTGTCCGCGATGAAATTGAGGCTCAAGTGGCTGAATTTCTAGAAGGAGAAGCTAGGGTAAAACCGGAAGCAGAAGTGATGGAAGTGTTAGGAAGCGTCAAAAAATAACTCGGATCGCAATGGGCTTGGGTTAGGTGATTGTATTTTATCAACAGATGCGATCGCCTTCTTAATCACACTTAGAGACAATGATTGGGGACTTCCAGAAAATAAATTATCCAAATTTACTCAGATAAGATTTTTTCTTTCTCCCCCTGCTCCCTGCTCCCTGCCCCCTGCCTCCACAGCGATAGGATATTTTTTTAGTTGGAAGTCCCTTGTCTCTAAGTATGATTGAATGAGCAAAAGTTATACCTGTACCTCAAAAAACTACGACACCTCTCGTTATCATGTCCAGAGGAATGAGAGTGAGGTTAAAGGATCATGTACATCCCCAATGCTTTTCGAGAAGATGACATTGAGAAACTTGTCGCCTTCATGCGTGCGAATAGTTTTGCCACATTGGTGTCTATTCTGAATGATGTCCCTGTTGCCTCACATATTCCGCTGGTTGTCACAATGCAAAATAATGTGGTTAAACTATCGGGTCATCTTGCCAAACCAAATCCTCAATGGCAGGTATTTGGGGTAGGCGAGGCACTTGCTGTATTTACTGGCCCCCATGCTTATATCTCGCCATCTTTATATGAGAAGCAAGAGAGTGTACCGACGTGGAACTACATTGCTGTACACGCCTATGGTGTGCCCCAAGTTATTACCCTTGGTGATTCACCAGAATTGATGGATCAGATGATTGAAGACATGATTGACACCTATGGCTCTGAGTATAAATCTCAATGGCATAGCTTATCCGATAACTTTCGCGAAGGAATGATGAACGGCATTATTGGTTTTGAGATGACCATCACACGCTTGGAAGGGAAATACAAACTTAGCCAAAATCGCAGTCATTCTGACCAGAATAATGTTGCACATACCTTGCTACAAAGTACAGAGCCAACTGTTCATGCCATAGGTGCTGCAATGAAACAGAATCTTGAAACCAGTGAACAATTGCCAGAGTGAAAACCCTCAGTTTCTAGTTGTGGGCAGAGGTCAAGCGAACATAGAGTATTGTCTAACAACCTTTGGGCATCATACATAACTATATACTTAGTGAATAATTAGTTCGTAATACTTAATGTTTGTAAAACTAATTATTAGTTTTTCATAATATTGTGATTTCCAGCACATCTTTTTTTCTATTGATCGTGTAGGCTCATATCTGCTGGGTAAAATTACTAGATAAATTTATGGTAATTCGAGTACCAAGCAGCAGCATCCCTAATTCTGCTGTGCTATTAAACTTGCTTACAATTCGGTTCGTAGCAGCAGTCAAATCATAACTGACATAGCTATATACAAATCAGCCATACCAACCGTAGAGCTACTGCTAACGCAATATTTAAGAAAAGAAAAAAGCATGAGTACAATACGCAAGTTTCGTTTAGGTGCATTCATTCAAGCCACCGGTCATCATGTCTCCTCTTGGCGACACCCCGATGCACAAGCAGATGCTGGATTGAATTTCGAGCATTACAAGGAAATTACCCAGACTGCCGAACGCGGCTTATTCGATGCAGTTTTTCTGGCGGACAGTCCTGGAGTTTGGGGCGGCGCTCCAGAAACTCAGTATCGCAACGGTAAAATCGCCCATTTCGAGCCGGTCACTCTCTTCTCGGCCTTGTCCTCCGTTACCAAAAATATCGGCTTCATTTCCACCGCCTCGACTACTTATGAAGAACCCTATACCTTGGCCCGGAAGTTTGCCTCGCTGGACTACTTGAGTAAGGGCCGGGCGGGGTGGAATGTAGTCACCACGGGGAATGAGAATGCTGCGCGTAATTTCGGACTTGAGCATCACCCGGAACACAGCCAGCGTTATGAGCGAGCTGAAGAGTTTGTGGAAGTGGTGAAAGGACTATGGGATAGCTGGGAAGATGATGCTTTCATCCGTGACAAAGAATCTGGTGTCTATTTCGACCCAGATAAACTACATACACTTAATCACAAAGGCAAATATTTTTCTGTAAAAGGCCCTTTAAACGTCGGTCGTCCGCCCCAAGGCTACCCGGTAATTGTTCAAGCTGGAGCCTCCGAATCGGGAAGGGACTTGGCTGCACGCACTGCTGAGGTGATTTTTACTGCCAATCAAACTCTAGCTGATGCCCAAGAATTTTATGCTGACATCAAAGGCAGGCTAGCACAATATGGGCGATCGCCAGACGATCTAAAAATTATGCCTGGCGCTTTCCCAATCATTGGCCGTACCGAAGAAGAAGCTCAAGAAAAGTACGAATTCCTGCAATCGTTAATCCATCCCGATGTAGCCTGGGGAATTTTAAAGAACTATTACAAAGGTGTGGATTTGTCGAAATATTCTTTAGATGATGTAGCTCCCGAACTACCCAGCGACACCAACACTAACAAAAGTCGTCTCAAACTCGTCAGAGATTTGGCTACTCGTGGCACTCTTACACTGCGCCAGTTGTACCTCTCTCTTGCTACCGCGCGAGGTCATCGCACCATACTTGGTACTCCCGAAACTATTGCCGACCAGTTAGAAGAATGGTTCAACAACGGTGCGGCAGATGGCTTTAATATCATGCCGCCAATCCTCCCCACAGGATTGGATGACTTCGTTAACCTAGTCGTTCCCGTCCTCCAGAAACGCGGACTGTTCCGTACCGAATACGAAGGCAGTACCTTGCGTGAAAACCTTGACCTACGTCGTCCGGGCAATCGTTTTGCCGCCAAAAAAGTGGATGAAAGATTAGTGTTGGCGTAAATGACTTTTTATATCTGCACTGTGCTTAAGCAGACATAAAAAGCGATTAGCTGTATGCAAATCAGCGAGACCAACCGCTAACGCACTATAGAAAAAAAGTATATGAGTACAACACGCAAGTTTCGTTTAGGTGCATTCATTCAAGCCACCGGTCACCATATCGCTGCTTGGCGACACCCCGATTCACAAGCAGATGCTGGGCTAAATTTCGAGCATTACAAGGAAATTACCCAAACAGCTGAACGCGGCTTGTTCGATGCAGTTTTCCTTGCTGATAGCCCCAGCCTACAAGATAACGGTGAACTGGAGGTGCTGAAGCGTAACGGCAAATTAGCTAAGTTCGAGCCAGTGACACTATTTTCTGCACTGGCCCCACTGACTAAACACATTGGGTTTGTTGCTACTGCTTCGACCACTTATGAAGAACCCTATACCCTTGCACGTAAGTTTGCCTCGCTAGACTACCTGAGCAACGGTCGAGCAGCCTGGAATGTAGTCACCACAGGGAATGAGAATGCCGCTGCTAATTTCGGTCGTGACCAGCACCTAGAGCATAGCCAACGCTATGAACGCGCCGAAGAGTTTGTGGAAGTGGTGAAAGGCCTGTGGGATAGCTGGGAAGATGATGCCTTCATCCGGGACAAAGAATCTGGTGTCTATTTCGACCCAGATAAACTGCATACACTCAACTACAAAGGCAAACATTTTTCTGTAAAAGGCCCTTTGAACGTCGGTCGTCCGCCTCAAGGTTATCCAGTGATTGTGCAGGCTGGTGCTTCGGAAGTCGGTCGTGAACTTGCGGCACAAACTGCTGAAGTTATTTTTACTGCCAACCAAACGCTGGAAGACGCGCAGGAATTTTATGCCGATGTGAAAGGTCGGTTGGCTAAATATGGCCGCCAACTGGACGATCTGAAAATCATGCCGGGTGTTTTCCCAGTGATTGGCCGCACTGAAGAAGAAGCTCAGGAAAAATACGAATTCCTGCAATCGCTAATTCACCCATCGGTGGCATGGAACTTACTCAAAACGCGTTATAAAGACATCGATTTATCCGGCTATTCACTCGACGATCTCGCACCTCCGTTGCCCAGTGATACCAATGGTGGTAAAAGCCGCCTCAAGTTGCTGACGGATCTCGTAAATCGCGGTAACCTAACCCTGCGCCAGTTGTATCTCTCTGTCGCTACCGCGCGGGGTCACCGCACCATAGTTGGTAGTCCCGAAAGTATTGCTGACCAGTTGGAA
The DNA here is from genome assembly GCF_034531305.2 of Nostoc sp. ChiQUE02. Taxonomy (NCBI): domain Bacteria; kingdom Bacillati; phylum Cyanobacteriota; class Cyanophyceae; order Nostocales; family Nostocaceae; genus Nostoc; species Nostoc sp. ChiQUE02. The sequence goes on along the minus strand of NZ_JAVRBN020000045.1, from coordinate 21,362 downwards.
GAATGGTTCAACAACGGTGCAGCAGATGGCTTCAATATCATGCCGCCAATCCTCCCCACAGGGTTGGACGACTTCGTTAACTTGGTCATCCCCATCTTGCAGAAACGTGGACTGTTCCGTACCGAATATGAGGGCAGTACTTTGCGTGAAAATCTCGGATTGCGTCGACCGAGCAATGGTCTTACCAGCAAACAAGTGGACAAGAACTTGGTGGTGGCGTAAATGAATTTTTCACAGATGTTTAAGCCATACCTTTTAAACTGCACCTTCTGTAGATCGCCGCCCTACATCAAATCGTAGGGAAACGCGATTGTGGAGAGACGCGATAAATCGCCGTCTCTACAGGAAATTTATTTGTCAATAGCAGCATTGGATGCTGAAAAAAACCTGTAATTTTTGTGCCGTAGGCAAGGAAAAAAACATGACTGAATATAGCCGATTGAAGACCTCACGCTCTGCTGCAATCAGAGCAACCCTTGATTATCCAGTAATCGACACCGACGTTCATACCAATGATTTCACGCCAGCTTTTGAGGATTACATCGCTAAGTACGGTGGTGTGAAACTTGTAGATGAGTTACGCAAGACTGAAGCTTCCCGTCTTAACTCCAAGAGCAATGGTAAAGACTGGTATCAACAAACTCCTGAAGAACGTCAATATAACCGCACAATCCGATCGCCTTGGTGGGCTAGAGTTACTAAAAACACATTGGATCTTGCTACTTATACCCTCCCCGGACTCCTCTATGAGCGTCAGGCAGAGCAAGGGTCAGACTATTCGGTGCTGTTTCCCAACAATGTTTTGGCACCTGCTGGAGCGAGTCCAGAGAACCGTCAGGCACTGCAACGTGCAGTCAATCACTATCATGCTGATATCTACCGGAAATATAGCGATCGCCTGACACCGGTCGCTGGCATCCCATTAACTACTCCCCAAGAAGGCATTGAGGAGCTAGAGTTTGCTGTGAAAACACTGGGCTTAAAGGTGATTAATATCACTGGCGGTGTGAAACGGCCGATTAAAGCGATCGCTGATAAGTATCCAGCCGATAAATTCCCCGAAATTGCCAAGTACGCTTCTTATATCGACTTCTACGGATTAGATAGTGAATACGACTACGATCCTTTTTGGGCAAAAGTTGTGGAACTGGGCGTACCCGTAACCACCCATTACGGCAGTCAGGGTTGGACTGGCCGCTCCTCTATCAGTAACTACATGAATAACCACATCGGCCACTTCGCCGATGGTTCGGAAGCATTTGCGAAGGCGTTGTTCTTCGGTGGTGTTACCAAGCGTTTTCCGCAGTTGCGCGTAGCGATGCTGGAAGGTGGGGCAGATTGGGGTGCTCGCGTCTACATCCATTTGGTAGATCGGTTTTCCAAGCGCAATGTTAAGGCACTGCAAAACTACAATCCAGCATTGACAAATGCCGATGAGTTGTTTGAGATATTTGAGCGCTACGGTGCAGAAATTACTCAAGGACATTCCCTCGATAAGGATGAATTGACCAAGACTGTACTGGGAGCTTCATTCAGCCGTCATAGCCGCGCGCCGATTGGTAGCGAATTGGATGATTTTGCAGCAGCAGGCATTGAAACAATTGAAGACATCCGCGATCGCTGGGTGAATAGTTTCTTCTTTGGTTCTGAGTCCGATGATCGCACCATCGCTACGGCATTCAACGATAAAGCCAATCCCTTGGGAGTCAAAATCAACGCCATCTATTCCTCCGATGTTGGTCACTGGGATGTGCCAGACTTGACTTCCCCCTTGGCTGAAAGCTGGGATCTCGTACAAGAAGGCGTTATTTCCGAAGCCGACTTTAAGTCCTATGTATTCGCTAATCCCTACAAGTTTTACACCCAAGCTAACCCAGATTTCTTTAAGGGTACAGCGATCGAATCTAAGGTAGGTAACACCGAATTTAAACAAGTGGACAAGAGCCTAGTGGGAGTGTAAAAGGCGAGATGAATAAGCAAGGGAGCAGAAGGGGAAAGAGGTAAATTAATTACTCATTCTCCCCCCTGCACCCTGGTCACTGAGCGCAGCCGAAGTGTGCCCCTCTGCCTCTTTGCCCAATCCCCAAATCAAATTAGGAGTCACAACAATGCCCGTTGAACAACGCTCTCACGACACTAGCAATGGTTCCTTGCCTTATCTTTTCTCGCCTGTTTCTGACAATGCCAACAAACCTGCACCATTAGTACTTTTTCTGCATGGAGGACGCGATCGCGGGACGGATCTGAATGTGCTACTGAAATGGGGTTTACCTCGTTTCGTGGATTTATCCGACTCGTTACCTTATGTCTTCGCTGCACCCCAAATTCTGGCCGAACAGACTTGGGCAGATCGAGCAGATGATGTGCTTGCTTTGCTTGATGAACTGATCGCTTCCCAGCCTGTCGATCCAGCGCGGGTGATATTGGCTGGGTTCAGCTTAGGCTCGGCGGGTATCTGGCATATCGCTGCTTTACATCCCGATCGCTTCGCAGGTTTAGTACCTGTGTCTGGACGTGTACCGAAAACATTAGCAGAAAGCGAACTAGCTGCACTCAAAAACATTCCCGTTCAGATATTCCAAGGTGGACAGGATAAAAATCTGCCGATTGAGGATACAGAGAATTTTGTTGAGCGCTTACGCAAGGTAGGGGGGAAAGTTGATTTGACAGTGCTACCGGAAGGCGATCATTTTATTGCAGATGAAGTATACGGCGATCCGAAGTTACAACAGTGGCTAATTTCCCAGAACCGTCGTGAAATTCCTGTAGTCGCTTGAGGTGAAATGTTCAAAAACTAACTTGCAATATTCTCTGAGGTAGGCAGCGTTCGACTGAGCGCTCACGCCGAAGTCTTGCCTGCCTAACATAACAATATATTAATATCTTCTAGAATCATGAACATAATGCTTCTTCTCAAGCCAAAACCGAACTCTTTCGGCCAAAATGCAGTTGAATTATGTCAGATTCTCGCAAAGAAATCAGAATTTGTTTTATTGGTGAATCCTTTGTCAATGGCACAGGCGATCCAGAGTTTCTGGGTTGGACAGGTAGAGTGTGCCGCAATGCTGAGTCAAGAGGATACGCTATCACCCATTACAACTTGGGGGTGCGGGCAGAGACAAGTCGGTATCTCAAACAACGTTGGTACTCGGAAGTCTCCTATCGTCTTCCAAAAGAATTCGATGGTCGAGTAGTGTTTTCCTTTGGGGCAAACGATTCAGGATGGGCGGGTAAACAGCAAGGAATCGAACTTTCAGAGTCGATCGCAAATGCTCGCAGTATCTTAAGCCAAGCAAAGCAACTCTATCCGATCTTGATGGTTAGTCCGCCACCCTGCGGTGATGTCGATCAAGAAAAAAGAAATCAAATTCTTGCAAATTTGTCACAGGAATTCGCGTTGGTTTGCGATCAACTAGATGTTCCGTATCTCGATGTGTTTTCCAGTTTGATAAACTCACCGATCTGGTTAGTAGAAGCAAAAGCCAATGACGGCGCTCACCCAAAAGCAGATGGTTATGCAGAATTTGCGGCGATCGTACAAAACTGGGAAGGTTGGTTAAATTGGTTCACACCTTAAAAAATGCCGACATCGGGCTAATCATGGCTTAGTCGATGTCTTGCATAGGCTTTTAGTTTTGCGTTAGCGTACCCCTCCGGGGAAGCAAGCTACGCGTAGCGTCTCGTAGAGAAGCGGGGCGGAACGCACGTCGCATTCTATTTAAAAATTTCAAAACTTTCTCTATCAACAATATCTCTATGACGTTACCAACTACCAATCTCGGTAAAACTGGATTGACTGTTTCGCGCCTTTGTCTCGGCACCATGACCTTTGGATTGCAGACCGACGAAGAAACTTCTAGGCACATCCTCGACACGGCTGCCGATGGTGGAATCAACTTTTTGGATACAGCCGATGTTTATCCCCTCGGCGGTGGGCTTGCTACTGCTGGGCGCACCGAAGAAATCGTTGGGCGCTGGTTGAAAGGCAAACGCGAACATTTTATCTTGGCTACCAAGTGCGTCGGCCGGGTTGGCCCTGCACCTTGGGATCAGGGGGCTTCGCGTAAACATATTCTGGATGCGATCAATGCTTCTCTGCGGCGGTTGGGAACCGATTATATCGACCTGTATCAATTGCACTCCGACGATGCTTCAACCCCCCTCGATGAGACTTTGGAAGCGCTGGATGCAGTGGTTCGTGCTGGTAAAGTACGCTACATTGGGGTTTCCAACTTTTTAGCCTACCGACTCGCCCGTGCCTTGGGTCGCGCCGAGACGCGCAATCTAACCAAGTTCGTCTCAATTCAGCCCCGTTACAACCTGTTATTCCGCGAAATTGAACGAGAACTATTGCCCCTGGCGAAAGAAGAAGGGCTAGGTGTAATTTCCTACAATCCTTTGGCGGGTGGTCTACTTACGGGTAAACACAATTTTACTCAAGGCCCCACGTCAGGTACGCGTTTTACGTTAGGTGCTGCCGCAGAACGTTATCAAGAACGCTACTGGCGCGATCGCGAATTTAATACTGTCGAAGCTTTACGCACAGTAGCGGATCTCGCCGGATTTTCCCTCACCACCCTAGCGGTAGCTTGGGTTTTATCTAATCCCATTATCACTGCTCCCATCATCGGTGCTAGCCGCCCACAACAACTTATTGACAACCTCAAAGCAGTAGAACTAAAACTTGACGACAATTTGAAACAAAAGTTAGACGACCTAACAGCCGAATACCGAAGGGGAGATTCTCTTCGTTAGAGATTAGGGATGCAGCGAATAACAAATGACGAATGACAAATGACAAATGACAACCAGAAATATCTCATGGATAAAATAGCTATGATTAAACGCCGCCGTTTTCTCCATTTTGCTACTTCAGGGCTATGTGGCTTTTCTATGGCATATTTGTTAGGAAGTTGTAGCGAACAAAGCCAACAGTCTTCTTTAATAAATAGTAGTAATGCGAGTGAAAGTTCCCTGGGGATAAAGGCTAAAGTTTTACGCATGGGATATCAGAGCGCAGGGGATCTCTTCAGAAATCGGAAAGTTTTAGAGAAACGCTTAGAGCCTTTGGGGATTAAGGTAGAATGGGCGCAATTTGTCCAAGGGCCCCAACTGATGGAAGGGATGGCTGCGGGAAAAGTTGATGTGGGATCGGTGGGAGAAACGCCACCAATTTTTGCACAAGTTGCTGGGTCAGAACTAGTTTATGTAGTTGGTACACAAAGAGATCAAAGGACGGGGACAAGTAGTGTTATTGCTGTTCCGCCAGAGTCTCCGCTTCAGAAATTTGAGGATATCAAGGGTCAAGAAGTTTACTTTCAAAAAGGCTCGGCATCACACTACTTTATTATCAGAGCGTTGCAATCAATCGGGTTAACACTCAAAGATATTAAAATCAGAAGTCTGCCTACTATCGAGGCACGGGCTGCTTTTCTCGAAGGTAAAATTCCAGTTTGGATGACAGGAGATCCACACTATGCGATCGCTCAAAAGATGGGTCGAATTCGAGTTCTTAAAGATTCTGTTGGGCTAGATTCTCCTGGTGCTTATTATATTGCTGACAGAAAGTTTGCCGAAGAAAATCTTGGCTTGCTAAAAATTATCATTGAGGAGCTTAATAACCTCGACAAGTGGGCAGAAGCAAATCGAGGCGAAGTTGCCAAATTGATGATAACTGAACAAAAGCTCGATGCAGATGTGGTAGAAAAGGTGATGTCTCGTCGCACTTTCGTAGGACGCAGAGGACTTAGCCCGGCATTAATTAAAGAACAACAGCGTGTAGCAGATTTGTTCTTTGAAGAGGGTGTAATACCAAAGAAAATCAACATTCAGGAAGCCTTACTTCCGCCTGATGTTTATGCTGCAATCACACCACAAGAAATTATGGTCTAGTGGAGTACTTCTAAAAGTCTCTAATGCCATCGGACGGCTTATCCAGTCGTCCATTTTTATCTGGTAGAAAAGTTAAAATGATGCTAAGAGATCGACTTTCATGACGAAAAAAGCTAGACAATCCAAATCTTTTCAACGTGCTCCTGATGCACCAGATTTGCCATCAACTCCATTCAGGTTCATTTGCTATTTCGTTAACCAGTTCCGCTGGTGGTATGTGTTAATGGTGATCCTGGAGGTAATACACGCAACGTGCGGCATTCTGTTGCCTTATGCCATTGGCGAGATCATCCGGGGCGTAACGCGATCGACGGGCGACAGCAAGCCCATTTTTGATGCCATGAGGCAACCCTTGATGTTGTTCATCGCCTTGAGTGTGGGTGAAGTGATATTCGGGCGATCGGCTGGACTCTTGCAAACCATCCTGCATCCGATCCACCGACAGCACATTGTGCGATCGCTATATGCCTACTTACAACACCATTCACATCGCTACCTGAGCAGCAGTTTTTCCGGGGCATTGGCACATCGAATTAGCGAAACTTCTCTGGGTGTTACCCAGACGATGCAAATGATGATTACTGAATTTATGCCAGTAATTGTCGTGTATACTGTCGCCACGACGGTACTGTATCGCGCTTATCCTCCACTGGCCGCACTTGTGGGGATATGGGCAGTCCTCTTCATCAGTATTTCGTTCTGGCTGGCAACTCGCTGCCGATTTTACTCCCGAAAAGCCGCAGCCGCCAGAAGTGAGACAACTGGCATCATCGTAGATACAGTCACAAATCTCATCAGTAGCCGACTGTTTGCTCGCTTCGGTTTTGAACGACGCTATTTGAATGAGCAATTAAGGCACGAACTCAAACACGTGAGAGAGTCCAACTGGTACTCAGAGCGAATTCGCTGGTTTCAGTTCATCTCAGCAGCCATTCTGAAAATCAGCACACTGTATTACTCGCTTTCTCTTTGGAGTCAAGGAGCGATCGCTACTGCTGACTTTGTTGTAGCAACCAGCTTATCACTGTTGATCATCAGTGAAGCGCGTAATTTGAGCCGCCGCTTTCTGGAATTTTTTGAACATATTGGTAATGTCGCCAATGGTGTCTTTACCATCGTTCAACCCCACGAGTTGGTCGATCGCGATCGCGCGATCGCCCACTCAATCACTCAAGGTAAGATTGAGTTTCGGCGGGTAAATTTCAACTACACAGATGAGAAGAAAGTTTTCACCAACCTTTCTGTCACCATCCAACCAGGACAGCGTGTCGGACTGGTGGGCTTGTCCGGCTCTGGAAAATCCACCTTTGTCAATCTGATTCTGCGTTTATTCGACCCACAATCTGGACAGATTATCATTGATGGGGTCGATATTCGAGATATGACTCAGGATGCCTTACACGCTCAGATTAGCTTAATTCCCCAAGATCCATCTCTGTTCCATCGCACTTTGCTGGAAAATATTCGTTATGGACGCTTGGATGCAACTGATGAGGAAGTAATCGAGGCTTCACGAAAGGCTTATGCTCACGATTTCATCGTTCAAAGCAAAGATGGTTACAATTCTCTGGTGGGTGAACGTGGTGTCAAGTTGTCTGGAGGGCAGAGACAGCGCATTGTAATCGCACGGGTAATCCTCAAAGATGCGCCGATTCTGATCTTAGATGAAGCCACTTCTAGCCTTGATTCAATCACCGAAAAAGCGATCCAGGATACCCTCGACTTAGCAATGAATGGGAAAACGGTCATTGTGGTAGCTCATCGATTATCTACCATCGTCCATCTAGATAGGATTTTGGTGTTTGATAAAGGTCGCATTATCGAAGATGGTTCCCACGCCAAACTGCTGGCACTCGGCGGCGCTTACTACAGATTATGGAAAATGCAGGCAGGTGGATTTCTACCGGAAAATCTCGACGAGGAACGTATACGCGAGGTTCGCACTGGCACAGATAACGTTGAAGAGGGAATGATCGCTTGACAGTTTGTAGTAAGCACTTTAGTACTTAGAAAATAAAGACTAAAGTCCTTACTACGAACTTGCTTACCGATCAATTTAAACTTAATAGATTATTAACTTGCAACTGCAACCGATTTTTTGCGGCTGGGACGCTTGCGGTTTGATTTTTTCTTCAATCCAACCGCTTGGGCTTGATCGCTATCTGAGCCATATTGTCCGCGCACAACTTCTTTCATGGCTAATACAGCATTGTGAAATTCCCATTCTGCCAATCGAGCAGCATCGACAGCAGCACGGTATAAAGCTAGTTTCTCGGTTTCAGCTTGTTGCTGCGCCAACATTGCCTGATAAGCTTGCTGGATGTTTGTAACAGAGGCATTAGAACGGGTTGTATCGTAGGTGCTGACGGTTTGCAAACCGTGGAAAGAGGTAACATCTTGACTAATGGTTTGAAGACGTAAACGACGTGTCGTATCTTGATTAGGCATATATGCATAAGTGCTAAACTCTATATTTAATGTGCCCAATACAACGCACAAAATAACAGTAAGATGAAGTTTTTAGATAAACTGTAAAGCTCTTAATTTTCCCCTTTGAATAGATACGGGGATGGGGAAAGGATTTGAAGCTTTTCCCCAAATTAAAAAAAATGCAAATTGTAAACACGACAGTTTAAAACAAAGTTAGAGAAAAAGTAGGTTAGCTTACAATACAGTTCAGATAAGCCCAAAACCCTGATGTAGAGACGCGATTCATCGCGTCTTCAAAGACCAATTATCTACACCAATTATCTTAACCCAAGCGTATTGGGTTAGCTTATGCAAGCCGATGCATTGTTAAGGCGGCCGTCGCCTTAACAATGCAAGCCGACGCATTAACAAGGCGGCCGCCGCATTAACAATGCAAGCCGACGCATTAACAAGGCCGCCGCTGCATTAACAATGTAAGTCGATGCATTAACAAGGCGGCTGCCGCATTAAAAATGCAAGCCGACGCATTAACTTAACTTTGTAGTGCGATCGCAAACCAATACTTTTCGGGTTTTGGGGAAAAGGGGAAAGGGAAACGGTTTGAATTTACCTTTACCCCTTACCCATAACCTTTCCCTAGACCAAAAAGAGAGATTGTTGGGTTTATCTGAAAAGGATTGTGTCGGCTCGAAGGTTAACATAAGCTTCATACTTTACAAGGAGTTGAGCAAAATGAAAGAAACATTTTATGACTATATTGTTATTGGTGCTGGCTCTGCTGGGAGCATAGTTGCCTCAAGACTTGCTGCTCATAGCTCAAATATAAGTATTCTCCTTATCGAAGCTGGAGGCAGTCCAAATAACTCACAAATGTGGACACCAAGTGACTGGTATGAAGTTTTGAGTAACTATCCTGAAATTGATTGGGGTTATAAGTCAGTAAGTCAACCAAACTTAAACAATCGTTTTATTAGCCTACCGCAAGCAAAAGTTTTAGGAGGGTGTGCGCTACATAATGCTATGGTCTACGTGCGAGGTAGCATCTCTGATTTTGATGCGTGGGGACAGGTAGCGCCGGGTTGGTCATGGAATGATGTTAGACCACATTTTGAGGCGGTAGAAAAGACCATGAAAGTGATAAAAGGAGAAAGAGATGAGTTCATTGAAAACTTGTTTGCTGCCGCCAATCAAAGTGGTTTGACTTATAATTTTGACTACAATACCAATTCGAGTCAATATGGATACGCTGAATTTCAATTTAACGTGATTAAGACACCCAGTTGGACTCGAGAAACCACGTATAGCACTTTCCAACCAAAGGGATATCAAAATGTAACCGTGCTAAGTCAGGCTTTTGTAACCCAAATCTTATTTGATAATTCAATAGCAGTTGGTATTAAATATATTAAAGATAATCGAGAACAGTTTGCTAAGGTAAACAAAGAAGTTATTTTGAGTGCAGGTGCGATCGCAAGCCCAAAAATCTTGATGCTCTCAGGTATCGGCGACGAAAACGAATTAAAAAAACTTGGTATTCCTGTAGTTGCAAATGTTCCGCAAGTTGGTAAGAATTTTCACGATGACCTTTTTGTGAGTGTCGGATTTTCTATACCAAGTAGTCAAGATTTACCTTTTTATTTATACGGTCTAGCACCAGCAGTTATCTTTGACTCTACAGAAAACAGTAGTTCAGTTATCGACATAGAAACCAGTGTAGGTGTTGGAACCTTGAAAGGTATGCCACCTGAATCTAAATATTCTTTTTGGTTGTGGCCAAACTTAATGCACTTGAAAAGTAAGGGAACTGTTACTTTGTCCTCAAAGAATCCTGAAGATGCTCCCCTGATTGACCCAGGGTATCTTACTGAACCTGAAGATTTAGAGAAGTGTAAAAAAGCGCTTGAGTTAAGCATACGCATTTGCACACAAACAGGTTTAGACTCATGGCGTGAAGCCCAAATCGCTCCACAACCTGGTGAAGATTTGGAGGACTATATTAGACAAACCGCTAATACAACACAACATTATTGCGGAACTTGTAAGATGGGATCTGACGAGAATTCTGTGGTGGACACAGAACTCAAGGTGCGTAACACGTCTAAGCTACGCGTAATTGACTCTTCTGTGTTTCCACTTCCAATAACTGCAAATACGGCGGCAGCAACGATGATGATTGCTCATAAGGGAACTGACATGATAATTAGGTCGTTGCAATAAAGCCTGACTTTTCCGTTAAATCTTAAAAAGCTTGCTCAGAAAGCATTGTGGAAAAAACAAGGTACAAGAAAATTACTTCAAATATATCAGCAAATTCAATCCCGGAATTGTGCGGGAAAGTGTCCACAAAACGAGGGTGATGTAAATTAAACCCAAACTCCATTGATACCAAGCAAGTGCAGAGATGATACCTGGTAGGTGTTCGTCTCGCAGGCGAATATCATTAAATCCTAATTTAACTAGGTTGTTGAGACTAAAATCATAGTAGTTGAGCCAGTTCCAACGGCGATCGCACAACAAAGGCATATATCGTTCCCGAAATGTCTGATTCCTTGGTATGACTGGCAAACGTCCAATCAATAATCGTAACTGCCGAAATGTGCCGTCTTCTGTGAAGTAAGAAACGTTGATTAAATCGTGATAACGACCTTGTTGGTAAAGTCGGATCAATAAAGCGACTGGGACGGGGACAATAATAATTAAAAGACACCCCAATGTCAGCCAAGGTTGTTGAGCATTGCGAAAGATCGCTAGTAAACTGAAGAATTCTAAAACGCTAAAACTGACTAATATCGAAATGGTTTCGTAGGATGTGGGAATAATTGGTACAGGATGCAGCCGACGACAGCGATCCACTAGCCAAAACAGTAAGCCGAAATAAGCGATCGCTAATCCTCCCACGCCAAACACTAACCAAAAATTTGTCCCATAGCCACTCAACAACAGCAGAACACTCAACGCCAACCAACTCCAAGCTTGCAGTAACCACTCGCCTATGGAAAGAGGTTCGCCAACAATTAGGCGATGTCTAGCGACAAGCTGTTGCACGTCTGTGCTTAGTTGGGTATATTTTTCTAAATCGATGTCTGCTAAAGTGAGTAACTCATTGCTGCTGCGAAAAGATTTTACCAGACGACGCTGGGCGATCGCTTGAGCTTGAGTTGCAGAAAAACCCAATTTAATCAAACTTGCAACAGTTGCACTATTAATATTTGTAGCCGTAAGACGATGGCCTAACTCTATTAATCGCAGTCGTTGTTTTGTATATTCCAGTTCATTAGCATCGGCAACTTGCTGTTGCTGACGGAAATTTTGCCCCAAATTCCGCAAGATGTTTTGATTACCTTGCAATGTAGGGATACAGAACATCTTACCAATCTGACCGGGATTACCTAGAATTTTTGCTTGGTTGGAGTTAAAAGTTAAACCAGATACGCTTAAACAAGCATCTGTAGCAAACCTCGCATCACTAAAATCTGCTTGGTTAAGAATGTTTGCACCTTGCAGATTTACCAATTGGTTAAATTCCACTTCCCGAAAGCTTACAGCTTGCTCAAAAGTTGCTTCTGTTAAAAGGAGGAACTGATTAAAATCCGCTTTAGTAAACTGGGCTTGATTGGCAAAATCCACATCAGAAAAATCAGCATTTCCTTGCCACTGCACACTATTAAATTTAGCCAACTGTTTAAAAGTTGCTTGGTTGAAATTGGCAGTTTTTTCAAAGATACTGCCTTGAAAATCAGCGAGTTCCTGAAATTTGATTTTTTTGAAATTAGCTTTTTCAAAAAAAATACTGCCCTGAAAATTGCTTGGTTGCTGGAAGTTAGCACTGGTAAAACTAACAGGACGAGCGAATCTGGTTTCAGTCCAGTTAGTGGGTTGGAGAAAAGTTGCACCTTGGGCATCCACAGACTGAAGAAAAAATGTATTGGAGAACTTCACTTCGCCATTGAAGCGAGTTTGCACCAGTGTCAAGACACCACGAAAGACGGTGATTTCACTGGATGGGGTTGACTCTGTTCCTAAAAGCGATCGACAATCTTTAGAGTTGGGTAAAGCGTAGGCGTAGCCCGTCGTAGACATCGCGAGTGACTCTAGACAAACGAAGCGCAAACGTTCTAGTTCTTCTTGTTCGGTAGCTGTAAAAATCGGAGCGTAAACGCCTCGTAGCTTATCGCCAGACATCGCTTTTGCATACAAGGGTGTTCTTAAACCCAAATCGCTGCCAACAAAATCCCCCAAAATCAGGGCATAGCTGAGGTCTAAACCTAGAGGTTTTGTACCTAGTTCTTTTCGCAGCAGTTGATAGAAAGCATCGCGAAAGCTGGCGTTTTCCGGGCGCAAATCAATCACCACTTTCTGCAAATCTACAGTCAAATTTCCTTCGCGGAGCATCGGTGTGCGTAGTCGTTCTTGCAATAATTCCAGAGTTAAGGGTGTGCGTTCTGGCTGCGTTTGTGCTGCCCAAGCAGGTAGGGGGAGGAAGAGGAGAAGTAAAACGCAAAGTAACACAAAGGTATGCAGAAAAACCCCTCTGCGTACCTTTGCGTTTAACCTCTGTGTGCCTCTGCGTTTAAAAAATAAATTATGCAAATTGTTCGATCATTCGTCGCTAATCAGCAGAACAATTTTACCCGCCACAGACCCGCTTTCAATCAATTGGTGCGCCTTAGCCGCTTCTTTCAAAGGAAACTTGTGACTAACATGGATTTTTAACTTGCCTTCATCGATCCAAGTGGCAGATTGTTCGAGAATTTCTGCATGGTGCTGGAGACTTTCCTCCAATCCTAGCAACGCTGGAGTCAGCATTAATTCTAAACCAATGCGGAGATTGCGTAGTCTAGCAGTTTTCCAAACAGTATTGGCATCTGGTTCGAGAATCGTCACAATATCGCCATACACTCGCACTGCGGGGAAGGTTTTGTGAAAGGTTTCGCCGCCTACGGTATCAAAAGCCAAGTCTACGCCTTTGCCGCCAGTCCAATCTAATACCGCTTGCACAAAGTCTGTTTGTTTGTAAAAAATTACATAATCAGCACCGAGTTCTTTGACGAAATTAGCTTTTTCATCAGAACCAACTGTGGTAGAAACAGTAGCACCTTTAAGTTTCGCCAATTGAATTGCTACATGGCCCACACCACCAGCACCCGCATGAATCAAAACCCGTTCCCCAGGTTCCAATCGTCCCCGTTCGTATAAAGCTTCCCAGGCAGTGATTAATACCAAAGGCGCTGCGGCTGCTTCTGCAAAGGAGATGGAAGCGGGTTTACGTGCCACAAACCGCTCATCCACAACGGTATATTCAGCATAATTGCCTTGCTGTGCGCCCAAGCCACCATAGCAAAAATATACCTCATCGCCTGGGCGAAAACGCTGAACCCCAGCACCTACCGCTTCGACAATACCTGCACCATCACATCCTAAAATTGCCGGCAAGCGATCGGGGTAGAAAGTGCCTCGACTACGGAGTTTAGTGTCAATGGGGTTAATGCCAGCTGCCACCAAACGCACTAAAAGTTCAGTATTACCTACAGGAACAGCAGGGTTTGGGACATCCTGTACTTGTAGAACTTCGGGACTGCCAGCTGCTGTCATCAAGACTGCTTTCACAACTCTTTCCTCCTAGCTCTAGATGCACGCTCATTTGCAACTTTAGCGCAAGAGGGTAGACACAGAGATATTTCTGAGGCAAAACTGCAATGTCTGGTGACAAGGGGCGAGACGCCTACGCATCTCAAAGTTAGATATGCAAAAAATTGACTTAATATTTTTTTGTAATTTGAAATAAAACTAAATATTTCGAAATATAGCTATAATAAAAACATACAGCGACAACGCTACTCGTTGCGAGGCAACCAATATGGATGCCAATGAAGTTTTAGACCGATATGCTCAGGCAGATTTGAAAAGAATCAGCCTAATGACTAATCTAAGAGGGGCAAAAATGCCTGATGCAGAATTTAGTTAACAGATAACAAGAATCACCTTGTCAAATCAATAAATCAATAGAGAGAACATCATGAAAACCGATTTTGATTATCCCAACAAAAATTTGCTTGGAGCAGTAGTTTTTAGACCTAGTTTTAACAAATTTGAGAAGATTAATGCCAATCAAGCCTGGTCATTATTTTTCACTGGTGGTCAAGAGGATAAGGTACTAGGACAACAACCTGAATTAGGCAGATTTTTTACATATCTGTTAATAGCTCTTGGAGTAACTGGAACTCTTTGGGTAACCTACTTCAATAACTCTGTGTAAACAGGTTAGCTACTAACTAAAAGCTGGACACGGTGATTTAGAGAGGCTTAATCTGGATTCTGGGAATTTAAACATATCCAACACGCTAGTTTTAAGCTTCTAGTTTTTGCCCCCAATTAATGCAGGAGCCAATAATGAATCAGCCCATCGAATTATCATTAGAGCAAGAATTTAGCATCCGTTGCTTTGCTGACAAAGTGCAACAGATGTCCCATGAACAAGCTCAAGAGTTTTTGCTTGTGCTGTATGAGCAGATGTTGATTCGGGAAAAAACTTTCCAGCAATTGCTCAAACAGGAGTGGAGACTAGATTTGGGCACAGTCTCTGGGGAAGCAGGGAATAAATAACAGTATGTGTAGTAGATTCGTAGTTAGCAGAGCAGTGTTTAAATTCAACTGTTTTCTGCATATCTACGCCCTTAAATCATTTCTGTAAAGGAAAAAACCGTGAAACAAACACTATGTTTCACGGTTTTCCGTGTGGTGTAAGGAGCTTAACTGTATATCATGATAAAGTAACTGCCCAAGCACAATGCACTCGTAACAATTTTGGTAACAGAATTTTTTTGCGATGACACTCTCAGGTCTGAGATGCGATCAAATTACGACTTGCTAAACTAAACGATATTGATCAATAAAAATGCACGGCGCATCGATATTTCAGAGCAAGCGCATACCGCAACGGGCAAGCTATATGCATGGGGTAATAATTATGAATTATTTATTTTGAATTATGCTCATCTGAGATTCAAGGTTGCCCAATGAAGATTACATTTGCCAAAACCTGTACTTTTATTAACTCGCGCACGAGACGTTGAGCTTGATGTTTATAAAGTGGAATTGGCAACACTATAGGCAAATTATTCATCCATTGTCTAGCGGTAGTGGAACTACATCCCGTAATCAAAACTATCTCTTCAGCACCATACATAATGGCATTTCTCGTTAGAGCTTTTTCAATCTGCACCTGCCAAAGGCGAGGCAGCATTTCACCCCATTCAATTCGCTGCAAACTACTACTTGTGGCTAAAACAATCAAGCGATCGCCAGCATAAAGCTTAACATCATACCAAGGCATCAAGGAGTAATTGTCTCGCTGATATTTCTGGTAAAGAATCGGCACAACACTGTAGCCATAGGCTATTTCAGATAGAAGCAACCCGTTAAGAGTATCGCCATCTTCAATCTTGTATTCCGTCACCATGACTATTTGTTCGCTCAAGTGAAATAAGCTCAGAACGTTTTCTCCAAAGGCAGCACAAGCAAAGACCTCCGCCGACAAAGCCGCACCACACAGAACTTCGGCATAGGGAAATAGAGGGGCTACATTATCACTAAATTGGCGGTCTTGAGAGCGGATAATCAAGCTAGTGGCGGGGTTTATTGCATGAGCCATCAAACCAATTTCTAGATTTTCCATGTTATCGTCCCCAACTAAAACAATGCTTTTGGCATGGGAGATATTCACCTTAGTAAGCGCTTCGGTAGCATTGCCAACGATAAGGGGCATATCGGGTAAAGTGTTTTGGTCGAGAGTGGTAGAATGAATTCCTACTAACGGCTGGTTGAGTTCTTGCAAAAGGGCAGCCACTCTCTGTCCCAAGCGATTTAAGCCAATAATCACTACATGGTTGCGTTGTGGTATGGGAGGACGAGAATTGAAAAACTGGAATCTTGAAGTGACAAGAGCATCAGTCAGCAGTGCATATAATACTCCCACAAAAGCTTGACCTGTCAAGGTGAGTCCCAGGCTAAACAACCGTAACCACCAAGGCATATGGTCTGAGGGTTCTGATTGCGATGTAAACTCAACACCGCCAAATAAATCTCCATATCCTCCCAGCAGCAAAACTGCTGTTGCATAGAAAGCTTCTTGGAGAGTGATGTGAGGATAATATAAGCGGTAAAGAACTATTCCAACGAACCATAGAATAAGTACAGTAATTGCATAGATTGTCGCAATTCGCCGGATTTGATTTTGGCTTTGGTAGTAAGATTGCCAAAATTGCACTATTTTCTGCTTAAGATTCTTCGCTGTGATGCCTTGGATAAACTGTTGCCATTGCCACCTTTGACTATGAGATTTTCGGTGTTGCTCAGATAAAGTCAAATCGTATGCAACATCAATGTAAACTAGGGTGTCTCCTACCTGCACTTCTGCTTCTGGGTTCCACCCAAACAATTCTTTGAGTGGGTCAGATGAAACAGTTGTGTGGCTCAAGATGCGGCGAGTTGTGAGATTGAGTCTATGTACTGGCTTGCCATTACACCAGCTATCCTTCGCTTGTACCTGGTGCTTGATTACTTGCAATAGTTGCCCTTCTAAAGTGAAATATCCAATAGCTTCAGAGCCGAGGGCTGTTAGAGCAAAGGCATGAGCCGAGAGATGAGTCGGCTCAAAGGCAACAAAATTGCCGAGATTTTCCCACAAGAGTTTGTTAAAATTTTGTTTATCAGAACGTACAATCAGGCGAACATGCGGATTAAGACGCCGTGCTGCAAAGGCAGCTTCTATATTTATCCGCTCATTTCTTGTCACTAAAAGTATTGAACGACACTGCTTTATACCTGCCTGCTCAAGAATACTTGGCTGGCGGCAGTCTCCGATGATTAACTTTTCTAGTAAGCTTGGGACTTCTGGGACTTCCCAATGTTCAGGCTGCACATCATCAATGGCGCTGACTTTAACATCATACTCCTTTAGGACTGCAACACAATGTTGCCCTAAACTTTGGAGTCCGCATACTAAGAAAAGGTCTTGGGGGTTTTTTGGATTGCTGGTAGGAGGGAGATGCACTTTCTGTTGATGGCAGCATTTGATACTGCTAACAGTATGTGTTTGCTAGGATTATAACTTACCGTTCGCGTAATCGCTGGAATTGGGATTGGGGAACTCGGGGTTCCCTCCCTTTTCACGACAGCAAACTAGCAGAATTAACATCCAAAAATAACGTTGCTTGGGATTGTTGACGGAGAATAGAAGCCGGACAGTCTGTACTTATAGACCCCTGCAACATCTCTTTTACGACATTAGCTTTACGTTTTTCTGGAGCAAGACAGATAATTTTTTTAGCTGAACAAATCGTTGAGATGGTGACAGTAAAAGCATATTGCGGAACAGTTTCTAGATTCGGAAAGTGACCTGTGCTTACTTGTTGCTGACGGTTAACCCTATCCAGTTTCACTAGTTTCACACTGTAAGGATCTTGGAAATTTGCTACTGCTGGATCGTTAAAAGCCAAATGTCCATTTTCGCCAACACCCAGACAGCATAAGTCAATTGGTTGTGCTTGCAGTAGTTTAGTATAGCGATCGCACTCTGTTACTGGTTGCAATGTATCACCTTCTATATAGTGAAATTTCTGAGGAATAACCCGCTTCTCTACACGTTCTCGCATATAACGCCGGAAACTAGCAGAATGGTCAGCAGTAATTCCCAAATATTCATCTAGATGGAACATAATAATCCGTGACCAATCCACACCACCCAATGCAATCAAAGCATCGAGAAACTTAAGTTGGGAGTTACCTGTTGCTAACAATACAGCAGCTGTATCTTGTTGCTTGAGAACTTGCTGTAAATGCTTTTGCGCGATTTCGGCAACATCCTGGGCCATTTCGACTTCAGAGTTGTAAATCTGCACTAGTAGATCATCAACGCGAAAAAAGTTTGTAGCGGCTAGCATTTGCTTACATAGAAGGTTATCAATTATATGGCAGCTTGTTGAGAATCTCTACCTGGTCTGCCCTTACATGCCCTATCCAGTATAGGTTTTAGGATTTAGCAGCTTAATTTGTGACTTTTTGCCCTGTATTGACCAAGGAACAATCATTAAGGACAAAAAAACAATGTAAACTATTTAAATTAAGTTAACAATTATTTACATTTTACCTAAAAATCATGCTGGCTGCAATTCTCTTTGACCTAGATGGCACTATTGTCAACACTGACCCCATACACTACCGAGCTTGGCAGGAAATGCTGTTAAATTACAGCATAGAAATTGACGAAACATTTTATAAATCGCGAATTAGTGGGCGGCTAAATCCAGAAATTGTTAAGGACATTCTGCCACAATTATCAGCAGCAGAAGGGCAAAAATTTGCAGACGAAAAAGAGGCGCTTTTCCGCAAACTCGCCCCGCATCTCAAACCATTGAATGGATTTTCTGAACTACTAGCATGGACAGATACACATCAGTTAAAACGCGCATTAGTAACTAATGCCCCTAGATTAAATGCAGAATTTATGCTAGAGGTTTTGGGAATCAAAGAAGCTTTTCATGCAGTTGTTTTAGCGGATGATTGTATAGCAGGTAAACCCGACCCTGCGCCCTACCAAGTTGCCCTGAATAAGTTGGGGATTCAAGCAGAGGAAGTGATCGCCTTAGAAGACTCTCCCTCTGGTATTCGTTCAGCGGTGAGCGCAGATATCCGCACTATTGGCATCGCCTCCACCCACAACCCGCAAGTATTGCAGGAAGTCGGCGCATTTATGGCAATTCCAGATTTTACTGATTTGCAGTTGTGGACATTGCTGAACTCACTCATCGAGCCAGATTTAAGTGCGATCGCTTCTAACTTTTGAGTGCAAAACTGAGGTCATTGGCCATTGAAAAGAGGCAGAGGAGCGGAATTTCCCCCTGCCCCCTGCCCCCTGCCCCCTGCCCCCTGCACCCTGCTCCCCTGCTTCTTCCCCAGTCTTTTTTACATTTCTTGACCACTTTTTAGCCGAGCTATATCACGCAAGGGTGGTGCGCCAAACAACCGACTGTATTCACGGCTGAACTGTGAGGGGCTTTCATAACCCACGTAATAACTGGCTGTCGCCGCATCCATGCCCTGCCCCAGCATCAAGCGACGAGCTTGTTGAAGTCTAAGTTGTTTTTGATATTGCAAAGGACTCATGGTGGTGACCGACTTGAAGTGATGATGAAGAGACGAGGGACTCATGCACGCTTCGCGAGCGATCGTATCGATCTGAAATGGTTGTGAGTAGTTCCATTTGAGCCAGTTAATCGCCCTGCCGATCGCCTGGAGCTGTTTATCGGCTAGAGCAATCTGTCGCAATCGCCTACTGTGTTCACCAGATAGCAAACGGTAGAGAATTTCTCGTACAATCAAAGGCGCGAGGATGGCAATATCTTGGGGGGTTTCCAACAACTGTACAAGTCGTATGGCTGCATCCAGCATTTGAGGGTTAACAGGACTAAGAGACAAGCCCGGTTCCAGTGGTTGGTTAGCAGCAGCGTCTAGTTTCGCCTCCATCATCAGTGTGCTGAGTTCTGCCGGATCTAAATCGAGCCGAAGA
The DNA here is from genome assembly GCF_034531305.2 of Nostoc sp. ChiQUE02. NCBI lineage: Bacteria > Bacillati > Cyanobacteriota > Cyanophyceae > Nostocales > Nostocaceae > Nostoc > Nostoc sp. ChiQUE02. The sequence continues at coordinate 1,474 of NZ_JAVRBN020000045.1, read as the reverse complement.
CATAGATACGGAACGGTTGGCGTGGCTTCAATCACTTGGCCGACGACAGGCAGATCGATCGACACCACCAAACATTGGTCTTGACCTATAAACATAGAGATTGTCCGCCAACATCACCTGCTTCTTGCCCTGAGCGACGATGCATAGAGCAGGCTCATGCAAGGCATGGAGAGGTGCAGTTGGTTGTGAAGAGCGGATCAGGAACAACCGCTCGATCGCCGTGGCATGGACGCCATCAGCACTACTATTCTGTGCAATTAGAGTAGCTAGCTCTGACTGCTGCTTTCTAACTGTCTGTTCCATAAATGTCGTTTGAAAGCCCTTATGATACTAACACTCAGAGCAGCCGCAATATATTCAGCTGCTTAGGTCAGCCGATCTTTTGATTATAGGCAATAAAGAAAAATGCAGGATTAGGCAAGATTTCCGCAGGTTCAGATTACCGCAGCAGGCTTTGACTCTCTTAGATTAATAGTGTGCTGAACATCCAATCAATCCAAGACCGCGCAGTAGCTGACTCCTCGACTATTAGAGAAAAGCCATCAACAGAAGGTAACAGTCTGGTCATACGCCCTCGCCGCGTTCTTGCCCATTGCCGCCATTGGGGAGATAAAACGAGGGAGTACCAGTATACAAAGTAACCCATACACATAAACTTACAACAACTTGGAGATACCGTCTTATGACTACCAACGAAAACAGCGCCAAAGAACAGAAAGTTGTACTGATTACAGGCGCAAGCAGTGGTATTGGTGAGGCGACAGCACGTCTACTCGCTCGCAAGGGCATCCACGTCGTGCTGGGCGCACGGCGCACGGAGCGCCTGGAAACCCTCGTGGCTGCCATCCGCTCTGAGGGCGGGTCGGCGGAGTACCAGACCCTCGATGTTACCCGTCGCGATGACTTCAAAGCCTTTGTGGAATTTGCTCACAGCAAATTCGGTCGCGTTGATGTCATCGTGAACAATGCCGGCGTCATGCCACTCTCGAAGCTAGAAGCGCTCAAAGTCGATGAATGGGACTGGATGATCGATGTGAATATCCGTGGCGTACTCAACGGCATCGCCGCCGGGTTACCACTGATGAAAGGCCAGGGATACGGCCAGTTCATCAACCTGTCCTCGATCGGCGGACACGCCGTCTGGCCAACCTGCGCGGTTTACTCAGCTACCAAGTTCGCCGTGCTGGCAATTTCGGAGGGGCTGCGTCAGGAAAATACCGACATTCGCGTTACCGTCATCTCGCCAGGTGTAACGGAGTCTGAACTAGCGGATAGCATTACTGACGCCGAAGCTGGTAAAGGTATGCAGGAATTCCGCAAGATCGCGCTTCCGGCTGAAGCGATCGCCAGAGCGATCGCAATTCTAGGAAAGCAAGTGTAGATTGGCGCTTTAAAATTACGGATGCACGCAGTAAAATGGGACGGTTGTATCCGGATGTCTCACCTAGCAAAGTTGGCTTGCCAGACTACTAGT
>NZ_JAVRBN020000044.1:0-53658 GCF_034531305.2 Nostoc sp. ChiQUE02 | reverse complement strand
TAAACGGGCAACCAACTTTCTAGGTGCAATTTATCTGGCTGCTTCTGTCATCTGGCTCAATTGATGACACGCCCTAGGTGGTAACTGGGCAAATATTGGGCCAAGATGCTTACCTAAAGGGCGCATCCCTTCCAAAAATTTTAAAGCAGCCGGAATATAAGGTTGTAGCAATCCTTGATGGGTAATATCTCGCGGTAATTTCAGACAAAATTCAAACCCTGCTGGGGTTTCGGCAGCCCAACGGGTTACAGTTTCTTGATTAGGCACGGCATAAAAGGTGGTGTTACCTTCTACAGTGGTGAAGCGGCGACTGTAGAGGTGGAGAAAATCGGCATTGCGAGTGCCTTGGGGATAGAGTTCGCCCATCCAACCTTTATATGCCCAAACAGCACAACCGATAAAAAAGTTCACAGTGCCTAAAAGCCTTGAGGTATCACATTCAATTTTACAGGCAGGTTGTAGGGATGGATGAAGCTAGGTCAGATTCCCGACTTCTTAAAGGATACTGCTGATCGTTAAAATTGCAGATTGCTTTCTCAAAATGCTTGATTGCTTACTCATTTGGTCTAAATGCTTTCTCATTTCAGTAGATTCAGCAAGCAAACTGGGGTTTGCTTACTCATTTGGTCTAAATGCTTTCTCATTTCAGTAGATTCAGCAAGCAAACTGGGGTTTGCTTACTCATTTGGTCTAAATGCTTTCTCATTTCGGTAGATTCAGCAAGCAAACTGGGGTTTGTTTGCTCATTTCAGTAAATCGCGTATTCATTTTGGTCTTTTGGGCAAGTATTCAAGCATATTGAGAAAGCAATATGCTTGAATGCTTGTTCATTTGAGTAATTTATGTACTCTGTGTTATAGCACAACCTCAATTATTGATAAATTGAACCATCAGGCATAATTGCCCCTGCTAAGTTAGTACCAATTAGTTTAACCAGAAGACGTTCACCAGAGCGAATCCGCGCTCCTGTCAAGTCGGCTCCTCGCAAGTCGGCCCCACTTAGATCCGCTCCAATCAAATTAGCAGCGCGTAAATTCGCCTCTCTGAGATCGGCTAAAAGTAGGTTTGCCCGAAATAAATTTGCTTCAGATAAATTCGCTCCTCTGAGGTTGACTTTGTGCATAAAAGTATCGCTAAGATTAGCACCACTCAAATTGGCATAACTCAGATTTCTACCAGATAAGTCTTTATTGCTCAAATTTGCCCGACTGTAGTCTTTACCACTCAAGTCTGAGTTTTGCTTTGGTGGCTTCTGGCTTGTTTGAGATGGTTTTTCCTGTTGAGGTGACGGTGAGTGATGTGTGGTTTGAGTTTGATGTTTGGTTTTTAGAGAGCGCAACTTTTCACGAGCTTCATTTATGGCTTTCAGCTTGTCTTGTGCTTTCTGCTGTAAACGGAGATTGTCTTTGGGAATGCGATCGGGATGCCAAACAAAGACTAAATCTTTGTAAGCCTGGTTCACTTCCTCAAGTGTTGCCCCAGGCTCTAATTCCAAAACTCTATAGTACCGCTCCAGATCGCTCATACGATATTTTGGTGGACAATCAACTTAATTATGAGTGATGGAGCCATGTATTCGCTGCATCATTATGTCATTGATCGTGGGGCATTGGGAAAGAGGAGGCAGGGGGCAGGGGGCAGGAGGCAGGGGGCAGGAGGCAGGAGGCAGAAGTTTTTTAATTTTTCATTTTTCATTTTTAATTGATTTCTCATCTCCCCATCTCCCCATTTCTCCATCGAGCGATCGCTCTCAAATATGCTGCAACTGGAATCTGATAGACTTCAATAAAAATCCAAACAATAATTGATAAATGTGATAAGAAAGTTAATATAGTCCAAATATATGGCATCCAGGTAATGGGTTCCTTGAGATTAGCAGGAAAATAGTAAGCTACTATGCCAATTAGAGTAGTGGGAAGAATTACAAAAACTGCTGCTGCTAGTCCATAACCCCAACCTAATTCCACACCTTCCAACTGGCCTTCTGTCCAACTAAACCCATTCCAACGCCAAGTTAAGGGTGGTTGTCTCGAAGGCATCTTGATTTGCTGTAGTTCTAAGTTGACTGTAAAAATCTCTTGGCAAAAGTCACAAGCCATAGCTTCCATCAATGGCATGTGATAAATCTTACCTATCCGACAGACTGGGCAGGGGTAAACTCCATGATAGTCGAAAGATTGGGCTAAGATTTTGGAACTGGGCATAATGAGAGTAACGATCCTAAAAAGTTAATTTGGTCAATGAGGACTTGGGTAAGAATAATGTATGGCGATTGTCAATTGCCTGCAATAAGCTTTCACAAGATGAGGTCATAAGTCAGGAGAATTATATATTTTAACTTCTCAATCCTGGCTCTTTGAACTTATGAGGGACGGAAGCTACCGCTTAGACTTCTCTCTGATTTCCTTGAGTTGGTTGTATTCTATTCGTTAGAAAATGGTCATATTCTGGATTTTTAGATTTTTCACCATTGATTTTTAATCATTTACACTACCCATTAGTCATCACACAACAATATTTGTAAACTTATATAACTAGCCGCTTTCTTCGTCTACGCAAACAAGCAACTAGTACTTCACCAGACAATCAGAACAGGGCGTGATTTTGAATTCCACAAAGCGTTAATAGTCTTGATCCCCACAGTTGTACTGAGTCTATCGCTTTTTTATGGTTTGTGGAGGTCTTGACACTGCCTACTCTTCCTGCTAATGTTACCTTACATAGGTATATTTCTTAAGTTTCCAGTAAAAGCCTCGCAAATGCTTAACACAAATTCCTACTTTTATTTTTGGTTTAGGGTGGTTCACCGGGAGTGAATCGAGTTTCCTAACGGAAACCGCCCGGTGAACCGCAGAGCGAACTCTGCGGTTTTTGTTTTTTTAAGGAGAATTTCATCGTCATGACTTATTTCAGTAGCTGGTTTTATGGCTTTTACTTTTGGCCCAGACTAAGTTCCGGGTAAGTAGCGTCATGTCGATGAATCAGAACGCGCCCGGAACTCTTCAAAGGTTTCGGGCTTTTTTGTGATCGCAAAATAGTGCCCAATACTTAATTTTTAGGAGAATGAAACCATGATTAATGCCAAACTTGCTGCACAATCCCATCTAAACCACCAGACAATCGTTAAAATCTCAGAAAAAGTCGCTTTCGGCGGCAAAGAACTAGTAATTATCGGCGGCCCCTGCACTGTTGAAAGTTTAGAACAAATGGAGATAGTTGCCCAAAAGCTATCTACTGCATCGGTACAGGGGTTGCGTGGCGGTGTCTACAAACCCCGCACATCTCCCTACGCTTTCCAGGGTATGGGAGAGTCAGGATTGGAGATTTTGGCAAGGGTGCGATCGCATTACAATATGCCAGTTGTCACTGAGGTGATGTCAATTTCCCAAATTGAAGTAGTCGCCGCTCACGCTGATATGCTTCAGATTGGTAGCCGCAATATGCAAAACTTCGACTTGCTCAAAGCTTTGGGACAAGCTGGTAAACCAATACTACTCAAGCGTGGTTTAGCAGCGACAATTGAAGAATTTGTCATGGCTGCTGAATATATTCTCAGCCACGGTAATCCGGATGTAGTGTTGTGTGAAAGAGGTATCCGCAGCTTCGATGATTACACTCGCAACGTCCTGGATTTAGGGGCAGTGGCAGCACTCAAGCAAATCACTCACTTGCCTGTGATTGTAGATCCTTCCCATGCTGTCGGTAAACGGGAGTTAGTAGCTCCTGTGGCTAGGGCTGCGATCGCTTGCGGTGCAGATGGATTAATTATTGAGTGTCACCCAGAACCAGAAAAATCTGTTTCTGATGCCCGTCAAGCACTTTCTTTAGAAGACATGGTGCATTTAGTTGATAGTTTAAAGCCTGTAGCAACAGCCGTTGGACGCAGTATATCAGAAGCGATCGGGGCGGGTTTGTCACCTGCCCCGATTTTTTGGGCTGCTTAAATTTAGTCATTAGTCATTAGTCATTAGTCATTGGTACTAATGACTTCGATTTTCGCACGGCTTTTTATGAAAACGATAGCGGAGCGTTAACGAGTCTACGAGTGTCGCGATCGCGGCAGCGTGTCGGAAAGACAAGCGATGTTTTTTGTAGCGGTGGGATGAGTCAAAATATTTATTTTGGCTGAAAGACAAACAGCGATTGCCTTCGTAAAATAAAGTTGTTGCTTTGGCTATTTCATTTGTTATCAAACAATTTTTGCCACACAACCCTATATATACAGATAAAGTCACTAGAACTTAATACCAAAGTCACAACAGCTTAACAACAATTTATTCCTAAAAGGGGTAGGCTAAAACAGCAATTATTAGTACACTAATGTTTAGTTTAGCTAATATTACGCTTCTCTAATTAGAATTCATCGCAACCAACCATTTTGCGGAAAATGCGATGTCTAATGACAAGCTAGTACGTGTCTGTGCTTCCCCCTTTCCCCCAGATTGTTGATGATATGCGCTGTTTAGCCCCTATTCAGACGATAAAGCCTTCGTCCTTGGCTGCTCAAACTGTTCCTGGTTTTCAGAGCGTTATTCAAAGAGGGCGGTTCTCGCTACTTATGTTAGGTCTAGCCTACTTGTGTAGTGCCTGTAATGCTTCCGAAGCCCAATCAAGTGGCAAAGAAGCAGGAAAAAAACGAGCTGTGCCAGTGGTAGTTGCTACTGCGACTCAAAAAACAATTCCAATACAGTTATCTGCTACGGGAACGGTGGAAGCATATTCCACGGTATCTGTCAAGTCTCAAGTGGGTGGACAACTTACTGGCGTCTATTTTCAGCAAGGACAGAACGTTAAGAAAGGAGACTTGTTATTTAAAATTGATTCCCGCCCTCTACAAGCCGCGCTGATGCAAGCTAATGCTGCCAAAGCCAAAGATTTAGCGCAGGTGAAACAGGCACAGGCAAATGTGCTCAAAGCGATCGCTCAAGTGAACCAGGCAAAAGCGAACGTAGTGAAGGATAAGTCCCAGGCAACAAACGCAGATGTCCAAGCTCAACGTTATGCTAGTTTGCTTAAGGAAGGGGCAATCAGTAAAGAACAGGCCGAACAGTATCAGACTAGTGCTGATGCTCAACAGGCCACGGTGGAGGCAGATCAAGGTGGAGTGGCAAATGCTCAGGCAGCAGTGGCGGCAGCCCAAGCAGATGTACAAAATGCCAAGGCAGCAGTAGCATCAGATGAAGCTGCGATCGACAATGCCAAAGTTCAGCTTTCTTACAGTTCCATCTACTCACCAATTGCTGGACGTACAGGTAGCCTGAAGCTAACTCAAGGCAATCTAGTGAGTGCGAATGCTGATGATCCGCTAATTACAATCAGCCAAATCCGCCCGATTTATGTCAACTTTTCCATTCCCCAGCGATTGCTGCCAGACATAAAAAAATACAGTGCTAATAACGGCAAGTTAGAAGTCGATGCTTTACCTCCTAAAGATGCAGGGCATCCAGTACGAGGCGAACTCACCTTCGTCGATAGTGGAGTTAATACCCAAACAGGCACCATTCAACTTAAGGGTACTTTTGCTAACGCTGATGAGCGCCTATTTCCGGGGCAGTTTGTCAATGTAGTACTCAAACTGAGCGAAGAACCAAATGCTATTACTGTTCCTTCCCAGGCGGTACAAAGTGGACAACAGGGGCAGTTTGTGTATGTAGTCAAACCTGACAAAACAGCAGAAATGCGTCCAATTACGGTAGGTGACACCGTTGGGAACGAAACGGTGATTAAGCAAGGGTTGAAACCAGGTGAGCAAGTAGTCACTGATGGACAATTCAACCTAGTGCCTGGTGCCACAGTCCAAGTAAAACCGGAAGTAGGAGGCAGAGGGGCAGGGGGAGCAGGAGGAGAAAGGTAAATTTCTCACTCAACACTCCTTATTCAGCACTGGCTCAACCTTAGCTATCCGCTAACAGGACTCATTCAAGGGAACGCAATGAACATTTCCGAGCTATTTATCCGGCGTCCAATCATGACAACCTTAGTTATGGTTGGCATTTTGATATTTGGGCTGATAAGTTACCAACAGCTACCCGTTAGCGACCTGCCTAATGTGGATTATCCAACACTCCAGGTAACAGCTAACCTGCCCGGAGCTAGTCCAGAAACAATGGCTGCCTCAGTAGCAACCCCCTTAGAGCAGCAGTTTTCTAGCATAGCGGGATTGAGTTCGATGAATTCTACCAGTTCTTTGGGTACCACACAGCTGACACTGCAATTTGACCTGAATCGAGATATCGACGGCGCAGCACAAGATGTGCAATCTGCTATTTCTAAGGGAGCGAAGCAGTTACCTACTAATATGCCTAATCCCCCATCTTACCGAAAGGTAAATCCGGCGGATCAGCCTGTTCTCTATATATCCCTCAATTCGTCCATTCTGCCCCTATCAACTGTAGACAAGTATGCTGAGACATTGCTGGCACAACGTCTATCAATGGTGGATGGGGTGGCGCAAGTGCAGGTGTTTGGCTCCCAAAAGTATGCGGTACGAATTCAGCTTGACCCCGAATCGCTGAGTGTAAAGGGAATAGGAATCGATGAAGTAGCTGATGCGATCGCAAATGGAAATGTCAATCTACCTACCGGGACACTTTACGGAAAGCAGCAGAATTCTACTATCCAAGCAAACGGTCAACTCAACGATGCCGCCAGCTATCGTTCCCTGAATGTGGCTTATCAAAACGGCGCACCAGTGCAGCTAGGTGAACTAGGTCAAGTCCTGGACAGCGTGGAAAATGATAAGATTGCGAGTTGGTATTTTCCTGTTAAGAAGGAGAGTAAAGGAGCAGGGGAGCAGGGGAGCAGGGGAGCAGAGGAGCAGGGGAGCAGGGGAGCAGGGGAGAAATCCAAAATCGTTCGACTGAGCGGAGCCGAAGTCCAAAATTCTGGCGTGCGGGCGATCGTTTTAGCAATTCAGCGCCAACCGGGAACTAATACCGTTCAAGTAGTGGATGCAATCAAGAAACTGCTACCCACCTTTCGGACACAGATTCCGGCGGCGGTGAACATGGATATTCTCTACGATCGCTCCCAGTCAATTCGGGAGTCGGTAGATGATGTACAATTCACGCTGTTACTCACCATCGCCCTGGTGGTGCTGGTAATCTTTCTGTTTCTCCGCAATATCTCTGCTACAGTCATTCCCAGTTTGGCAGTGCCGCTTTCGATAGTAGCGACTTTTGGAGTCATGGTGCTACTGGGCTTCTCGCTTGATAACCTGTCACTGATGGCGTTGACCCTTTCAGTGGGTTTCGTTGTTGATGATGCCGTAGTCATGCTGGAGAATATTGTTCGCCACATGGAAATGGGCGAAAGCCGCATGGAAGCAGCTCTCAATGGTTCTAAAGAGATTGGTTTCACGATTTTATCTATGACCATCTCTCTGGTCGCAGTATTTATCCCTATCCTTTTCATGGAAGGCATTCTGGGGCGATTATTCCGTGAGTTTGCCGTTACTATCAGCGTTGCAATCTTGGTATCTGGCGTAATTTCCCTCAGCTTAACGCCAATGCTGTGTTCCAGATTCTTAAGCCCACCTCATCATGAGCAAGAGGGTGAGGGAGATGAGGGAGCAGGGGAAGCAGGGGAAGCAGGGGAAGAAATTCTGAACTCCCACTCCCCACTCCCCACTCCCCACTCCCGAATCAAAAATTTCAACCGTCGTCTCTACAACTTTTCGGAAAATATCTTTAATGTGATATTGAGCGGATACGATTGGAGTTTGAAGAAATCACTCAAGTATCACCGCACAACGATGGTGATTTCGGGAGCGATTCTTTTAGCAACAGTGTATCTATTTATAGTTGTGCCTAAAGGGTTTGTTCCCAACGCAGATGTTGGACAAATTACTGCAACTACTCAAGCATCAGAAGATATATCCTTTGATGAAATGGTAAAACATCAACAGGCAGTAGCTGCGATCGCTTATCGCGATCCGAATGTCGATTCCATCAACTCCAGCGTCGGGGCTGGTGGGCCTAATGCTTCCGCCAATGCCGGAAGAATTTTAATCGAACTCAAGCCCCGCCATGAACGCCGTCTCAATGCTGATGAAATTGTGCAAGAACTCCGACCAAAATTGTCTGGTGTGCCTGGAATCAAGGTATTCTTGCAAAATCCCCCAGCTATTAATGTCGGTGGACAACAGACAAAAGCGCAGTATCAATTTACTCTGCAAACTCCTAATATTCAGGAACTTTACCAGTACGCTCCAGCTTTAGAAGAGAAATTGCGATCGCTCTCAGATTTACAAGATGTCAACAGCGATTTGCAAATCAAAAATCCGCAAGTAAAAGTAAACATCAACCGCGATCAAGCTTCGGCTCTAGGTTTGACGGCTAATCAAATTGAAACTGCCCTGAGTAATGCTTATGGCACTCGCCAAGTTTCCACCATCTACGCCCCTGATAGCCAGTACCAAGTAATTATGGGCGTGGAACCAAAATATCAGCAAAATTCCAATGCCCTGGATTTGCTCTCAGTTCGTGCCCCCAGTGGACAACTTGTACCTCTCAACGCTGTAGCTACCTTGAGCAAAGATGTCGGCCCCTTGACCATTAACCACAAAGGGCAACTTGCTGCTGTCACCTTTTCCTTTAACCTGAAGCCAGGAGTATCACTCGGTAACGTAACTGGGAAAATTGAGGAACTCGCCCGTCAAACACTGCCACCTACAATTAGTACAGGCTTCCAAGGTTCAGCGCAGGCATTTCAATCATCGATTCAGGGTTTAGGATTGCTACTGTTGGTTGCCATCTTGGTGATTTATATCGTGTTGGGGATTCTCTACGAGAACTTCATTCACCCGTTGACTATCCTTTCTAGCTTACCGTCCGCTGGATTTGGGGCACTGCTGACACTGTTGCTGTTTCAAGTTGACTTGAATATTTACGCCTTTGTGGGCATTATCCTGCTGGTTGGTATTGTGAAGAAAAACGGGATCATGATGGTTGACTTTGCGATCGTTGCCCGTCAAAATGGCAAAACTCCTTATGATGCTATCTATGAAGCTTGTTTAGTGAGGTTCCGCCCAATCATGATGACGACAATAGCAGCACTCATGGGTACGCTGCCCATCGCCCTTGGTTTGGGAGCCGGAGCAGATACACGCCGTCCCCTTGGTTTAGCAGTAGTTGGGGGGTTAGTGTTCTCGCAGTTTCTCACACTTTATTTAACACCTGTTTTCTACACCTATATGGAGTCTTGGCAAACCAAGCTCAAAAAACGCAGCTGGCGCAAACAGCCAATTTGAAACTCCCAACTTTTCGGGTAAACCCAACAATCTCTCTTTTGGTCTGGGGAAAGGTTAAAGGGCAAAGGATAAGGGTAAATTTAAACCCTTTCCCTTTCCCTTTTGCCCTTAACCAAAAAGTATTGAGGTAGTTTTGGTTAGCAAAGCCCATTTACCTATATTTTTTGGAACCTGTGTTTGCGTAGGCGTAGCCCGTCGTAGACATCGCTTTTACAAATACCTCCAGCCATCTGATACTCGTAGTTATTCTCAAGGCGGAAGTTGTTACAGACTGCGCGAAACACCGAAACGTGAAGGCGGAAGCTGCTACAGGGAAGACAGAAGCTGCTACAGACTGCGCGAAACACCGAAACGTGAAGGCGGAAGCTGCTACAGGGAAGGCGGAAGTTGTTACAGACTGCGCGAAACACTGAAACGTGAAGGCGGAAGCTGCTACAGGCTGCGCGAAACACCAAAACGTGAAGGCAGAAGTTCTTACAGGGAAGACGGAAGCTGCTACAGGCTGCGCAAAACACTGAAACGTGAAGGCAGAAGTTAATTTTTAACTTGCTTAACTTTACTATGATTGCGATCGCTTGAGTTGGGTGCTTGGTGCGATCGCGAGGAGCAAAAAAGTCGGGGAGCTTCTTTGTCACAATTGATTTAAGATTGCAATATCAGTTTTGCTTTAAGGAATAAAACCATGACTCAAGCCTTACGCAAACTAGTTACATTCGATGAATTTGTTGCTCAATATCCAGATAACCCACAACGACATTATGAACTGCATAATGGAGTAATTGTTGAGATGGCACAACCAACGGGCGACCATGAAGAGGTCGTTGGATTTTTAGTCAGAAAACTTAGTGTTGAATTAGATCGTTTAAATCTTGCCTATCTCATCCCAAAAACAGTATTTGTTAAACCACTTGAAAACGAATCAGCTTATTCACCAGATGTCCTTATACTAAATCAGCCTAATTTAGTAAACGAACTTTTATGGAAAAAAGCATCGACTGTAAGCCTTGCCGCATCTATTCCTTTAGTGGTGGAGGTAGTGAGTACCAATTGGCGTGATGATTATCACAAAAAATACGCTGATTATGAAGAAATGGGAATTCCTGAATATTGGATTGTTGATTATGCCGCATTGGGCGGTAGGGAATTCATTGGCAAGCCAAAACAACCTACTATCTTGGTTTGCTGTTTAGAAGAAGGTGAGTATCTAATTAATAAATTTCGAGGTAATGACCGTATCCAATCACCAACTTTCCCAGAGTTGAATTTAAGCGCAGAACAAATTTTTCGTGCTGGTGTGGTCAGCTAATACCATTTTGGATTTTGAGTTTTAGATTTTGGATTGTCAAAGAAGCAAATTTATACTTAATTTCAACAACATTATGTAGAGTTTCAATTATGTCTGATGCGATTATTCAATCTGAATTATTAGAACACAAAGCTAATAACAAGCAAAACATCTGCCAGATTCTCAGTGTACAAGAATTAAGTCTTCTAAACGATCGCTCCAACAACAAAGGGCTGGTTCAACTGGCTTTGCATCTCACAGTTATGGGTTGCAGTGGCTACCTGTGGGCAACAAACTTTGGCAATTGGTCGCTGGCTATACCAGCATTGGTAATCTACGGCTTCAGTTTGGCTTCGATGTTTGCACCAATGCATGAATGCGTTCACAGAACAGCTTTCGCTAACAATCGTTTGAATAAGGTTGTGGCTTGGTTTTCCGGCTTGCTTTCATTTTACAACAGCACGTTTTTTCGTCGTTACCATAAGTGGCATCACCGTTACACTCGCGTTCCTGACAAAGATCCAGAACTGACCGATCCCAAACCGAGCAACTTGGGCAAATACTTGTTGATAATTAGCGGTTTACCGTGGTGGTGGGGTAAAATACGTGGGCATTTTCAGGTTGCAACTGGTCAATTTCACGATTTTCCATTCGTACCAGAAGCCGCACGAGCCGAAGTTATTCGCTCCACACGTTGGCAATTAGGTATTTATGCAGGTGCGATCGCTCTTTCAATTGTAGTTAATCAGCCTTGGTTTTTCCTCTATTGGCTGCTACCCCTGCTTGTCGGTCAGCCGATTCTCCGGTTTATTCTACTAGCAGAACATACAGGTTGCACTCTTGACGCAAATCTGCTCACAAATACCCGCACAACCCTAACGTTCTGGCCTGTGCGATTTTTTATGTGGAATATGCCATTTCATGCAGAGCATCATTTGTATGCATCAATTCCCTTCCACGCCCTACCAAAAGCACATCAGCAATTGAGCAAACACTTTACCCACATTGAACCTGGCTATGTAAAAGTCAACTGGGATATTATAACTCAATATGCTTGGGTTAAGAAGAATAGTAGGTTGGGTTGAACGAAGTCAAACCCAACGAATGCCCGAAAATGTTGGGTTTCGTTCCTCAACCCAACCTACGCAAATTTATTTTTCTAGCTTAACCCAAGCGTATTGTATTATAACTAATGCGTAATTGAGGATTGGGGACTTGTACTGAGCGACTTGCCCTGACTTGTGCCGAGCGTATCGCTAAAGCGAAAGCTCCGCTAACGCGCAGCGTCTCGCAGAGAAGCCGAGGTAGCGCAGTCGTACCACTTCCCTACGGGACGCGAACGTGGAAGCAAGCTACGCGTAGCGTCCCGTAGGGAAGGGAGCCGTTGGCGTCTCTGAAAGAGAAGCCTCTCCAAGAGTTGTATTGGGTATTAGGATAAGATTTGTTTTCCAGTCCCCAGTCCCTACTTTAATTTTTATTTGCTCTAGACTCGACCTTAATGCATCTTTATCAGATCATGAAGAATGATTAAGAAAAACGAGTATAGACAAATATGATAAAAATGCTAGCTGAAAACTTGATTGGAATTGAGGCAAGATTACAAATTAATTGGGTTTGGCTAAATGCCAGCTTACAGTTTGCTAGTTGGGCACTCTTCTCATTTTTACTCGCTGAGGTCTTGAGAGACAGCTACCATGCCTTGTGTCACCAAGTTAATTGGCTTGCTAAATGGCACAACAAGCACCACATGGCCTATCGCCGCGATTTATCGATAGTTTCCCTGAAAGTTTATCAAGAATCCCAGCTCTATCACGACATTTTAGAGTCGAGTCTACTGCTGGTGGTATTGGTGGTAATTGCCTTAGTTGTCCAGCAAATGGGGTTATGGTTGGGAGTAGCTTATGCTTGCACCTTCTTGTATGGCGCGTCTGTACGATATTTCCAAGGAAAAATTGATACAGACTACAACCACCTACCCGGCCCTTTAGAGACAATACCATCCATTTGGTGGGTGAATCGGTCTTACCATTGGCGGCATCATTTTGATGATGTCAACGCTTACTACAGTGGTGTCTTTCCCCTAGTGGATAAAATTCTAGGTACAGGACTGTCTCTCAAGGGTAAAACCATCGCTTTAACCGGAGCATCAGGAGCGCTGGGACAAGCGTTGGCGGCTGAACTTGTAAAGAATAATGCTAAAGTCGTGGCATTAACCACTAATCCAGAAAAATTAGGAGAGCAAGTTGGGGTGAAGGTGGTTCCCTGGGAGTTGGGCAACGAAGCCGAACTGAGGGATAGTTTAGAGAAAGTAGATATTTTAATTATCAACCACGGAATCAATGTCTACGCCAGCCGCACACCGGAGGCTATCAACTCCTCTTATGAAGTGAATACTTTTTCAGCATTGCGGTTGATGGATATATTTTCGAAAACTGTAACAGGGCCACAAGCAAAAGCAACCAAGGAAATCTGGGTAAACACTTCTGAGGCTGAGGTTTCTCCAGCGCTAAGTCCGCTTTATGAACTCAGCAAGCGATCGCTAGGAGATATTGTTACCCTCAAGCGTTTGGATGGAGATTGTGTAATTCGCAAGTTAATACTTGGCCCATTTAAAAGTCAACTGAATCCTTATGGAGTGATGTCTGCACAGCAAGTTGCTCGTGCGATCTTATTTTTGGCACGGCGAGACTTCCGAAATATTATTGTGACGATAAATCCTCTCACTTATTTGTTATTTCCCTTAAAGGAAACTAGTACGTGGCTATACTATCGAGTTTTTAGCCGGACAGCAAAGAGTTGATCGGGACTCTTGGCGTAGCCTTTCGTAGAGAAGAGGCTGTGCGATCGCCCTTGGGCATCCTACGGAGGGCGTCTCCTTTTCTCTACAGATACTTATTACCGAGAAAATGGGTTTAAAGCCCCGTGCTAGAAGCATTTGGAAGCGTGTTCACCAATACCACCCCCAATACTTTTCGGATAAATCCAATAATCTCTCTTTTGGTCTGGGTAAAGGTTAAAGGGGAAAGGGGAAAGCTAAATTCAAACCCTTTCCCTTTCCCCCTTAACCGAAAAATATTGATACCACCCCTTGAGGTAATTATCCTTACCTCTGGGCAACTGACCATTAATCGAGGTATCGGGAATAGGAACAGATGTCAGCATTGATGGTTTGGCGATCGCTAATGGTAATAATACGAATGACAGTGGTATTGTACTCAATAGCAATCAATACGCTTGGGTTAAGAAAAATTGTAGGTTGGGTTAAGCAAAGCGCAACCCAACAAAGCCCTAGAAATGTTGGGTTTCGTTCCTCAACCCAACCTACGCAATTTTAGGGTTTTGGCGCTAACCCAAGCGTATTGCAATAGCAATACCATTTTCAGCCTCACCAATAGCAGTGTCTGTGACAATAGCGGAAGTGGCATCAATAGCTACGGCAGCCTTAGTCTAGCTAACAGTACTATTTCTGGTAATACAGAAAGCGGTATCAATAACTATGGCAGCAAATAATGTGGAAACAGGTAGAAAAAACAGCGTAGAAACTATAAACAATAGATGAAGGTAGAAGTTTCGTCAATTATGTGCGAATCCAGATTAATGCTCTTAAAATAGGCTAAAACCCACATTAGGATAGGTTTAGAAACAAAGGTATAATTTCTTCCACGAAGAGTAATATAGCACAAGAGTAAATGGTCAATAAAAAATGGGCTGTCAAACGACTGACAGTAAATCTCACGTCAACAGAAGCGCAGAAACTGGAAGAATACTGTGCAAAAACAGGAAGACCCGCTACTGATGTGATTCGGGAATTGCTGCGTTCTTTAGAGGCTGACAATGCGAGAATATCTGAGAATTCACTATCCTCTGAAGTTTCAGAATTAGCTAGGCTTCAAAAATAAGTCAAGATGAATGTGTTGCGCGATCGTTTTTTTGATTACGCAAAATCTTGGCAAAATGTATGACTTAATCGAGTTGTGTGTTCCAATCTTGCATTCAATAATCCATTGATATTGGTCTGTAATATGGTCAAGTGTTCCTGTTCCTACGCAAGTAAGTTCAGGAATCAAATCATATTCTTATTATGTTGCTTTCAGGATCAAATTTGAAACCACAGGAATTTTAACTAATTGGAACTTTCAAGGTGCGACTGTTGTTAATGGTGTTTTTGTTTCGTTTCAATCCCTAATAGGGATTTTAGCTAATTGGAACTAGAATCTTAGCTGCTGTCTCTGCACAAGTCAGAGTTTCAATCCCTAATAGGGATTTTAGCTAATTGGAACTTCCGACTGCCGCTGACAATTACTTATTCTCTGTTTACGTTTCAATCCCTAATAGGGATTTTAGCTAATTGGAACTCTGGATCGCGATACCTGGCAGCGGATTTGGGGTTTCAATCCCTAATAGGGATTTTAGCTAATTGGAACCCAAAATTAACAAAAAGAATGAAAGAATGTGTATACGTTTCAATCCCTAATAGGGATTTTAGCTAATTGGAACATCCGTTTATAGTTGATAGGCTCTGAAATATTTTGTTTCAATCCCTAATAGGGATTTTAGCTAATTGGAACTTGTTCAAAAGTTATATGAGATTTAGAAATATGTTTGTTTCAATCCCTAATAGGGATTTTAGCTAATTGGAACTTGAATTAAGTCTTAAATGCAATATTTTATCTTGTTTCAATCCCTAATAGGGATTTTAGCTAATTGGAACAATAGTTTAAAATCTGATTTTTCACTAGTCGTGTGTTTCAATCCCTAATAGGGATTTTAGCTAATTGGAACCTTTGTAGAAATTGTTGATTGAAGTACTTCTAAGTTTCAATCCCTAATAGGGATTTTAGCTAATTGGAACCATTACCTACACCTGTGTTACCGGGGATACAGCAACGTTTCAATCCCTAATAGGGATTTTAGCTAATTGGAACTTACCCTGGATATTGTTGCAATGATTGCGCTGAGTTTCAATCCCTAATAGGGATTTTAGCTAATTGGAACCAAAATTGCAAACATTTTAGATAAAGCAGCAAGAGGTTTCAATCCCTAATAGGGATTTTAGCTAATTGGAACTATAGCCGTGTAGACACCTTCGGAGGCGTTCAACGTCTCTTGTTTCAATCCCTAATAGGGATTTTAGCTAATTGGAACTGTTTTTTCTAGCGTCATATTCTCGTTGACAAACGTTTCAATCCCTAATAGGGATTTTAGCTAATTGGAACAAAATTAATGTATAGAGTTCCAATCACCCTGGAAAGTTTCAATCCCTAATAGGGATTTTAGCTAATTGGAACCCGGGTTTAGCTGGTCGTCCTGGGTTGAATGGTCGTTTCAATCCCTAATAGGGATTTTAGCTAATTGGAACGTGTAGCTTCAGGAGCAGTTAAAACAATTAAAGTGTTTCAATCCCTAATAGGGATTTTAGCTAATTGGAACTCACCCTGCTGTAAAGTGGGGTATTTTGTTATGCGTGTTTCAATCCCTAATAGGGATTTTAGCTAATTGGAACTCCATAAAAAACAGGCTTTTGAGCTATATAAGAAGGTTTCAATCCCTAATAGGGATTTTAGCTAATTGGAACTTTGTGTTTCTGATAACACTCTCAGTGAACTTATTTGTGTTTCAATCCCTAATAGGGATTTTAGCTAATTGGAACTGAAGAAGTTATTCGAGATCACTACTTGAGACTTGTTTCAATCCCTAATAGGGATTTTAGCTAATTGGAACTTTTTCTAATAATCCCTCAATGGAAACAACAACAGGTTTCAATCCCTAATAGGGATTTTAGCTAATTGGAACATTTGACGCTCTCACGAAAGAAATCAAAGCTACTGGCAACCTGTTTCAATCCCTAATAGGGATTTTAGCTAATTGGAACAATTGTGCCAGAGAGTAAGTAGATCATCTTTCTCGTTTCAATCCCTAATAGGGATTTTAGCTAATTGGAACCCACACACAGTTAACAAGTTAGTAGAAAGTTTAAGTTTCAATCCCTAATAGGGATTTTAGCTAATTGGAACCGCCCAGTGCTGAAAGCCTGTATATATTTGGTTTTCAAGGTGCAGTTGCGTCAACCTGAAGACAATATACCTTTTCAAGTAATGGGCTGTCAATGATGACATTTTAGAAAATAAGCTCAAAGTGACTGATAACAAGGGTTTGGGGCGTTGGCGTCAACCTCAATATTGGTGTTAGAGGGTTCAAAAGCACAGGGGATAAGCATTTGGGGCACAAAATTTTATTCCTTTTGCAAAACACCTACTGGTTGACGCTAGGCTCAAGCAAAAAACACTGTGGTATCGATTGGCATTTCACCGCCGATGCGCTCAATCTTTGGCTGACAACAAGCACAGAGCAAATAAAAGCGAATGCTGTCTTGGTCTGGTTTGATCAATTTAGCTAAACGCGATCGCAGTTTAGCATACTGAGTCTGTGTCAGGTCACACTCAAATACGGAATACTGCATCCACTGTCCGTAAGATTTGAGAATCTTATGAATTTTGGTGCGACGCTTGTCTTCTGGTACGTCGTAGGAAATCACTATGTACATGAGAAATGGTAGTAGAGAGTGAGGAGTAGAGAAGGAGAGAGTTATTAAGTTAGGGTGAAAAGTTATAAATCTTATTCCTAACTCTTGTACAGACGCGATTAATCGCCTCTCTCCTAACTTCATGATTTACTTCAGAACTAAAGGTGGATATTTGTCAATTTCTCCGAGGAGATATTTACTTAGTAGGCGTGCTTGAATTTCTAGAGATTCTTGATAGGTACATTGCTTTTGCATGACAGGATGCTTAAATTTATCTTGCTTCTTTTCTTGATATAGTCGTAGGAATATATGTAGACCTTCTTTAGTGAGTGAGACTGCACCACTAACAGGTTCGGTAGTAAAGTCTTTTGGTGCAAGCATCCGGCGATTAATGGCTGTGAGGACTACAGCATCTACTATTAAAGGTCGGAATTCTTCCATTAAATCTAGTGCTAAAGAAGGTCGTCCATATCGCTCTGTGTGTAAGTATCCTAAATAAGGGTCGAAGCCAACAATATTTAAAGCTCCTTGGACATCATGACGCAATAAGGAATAACCTAAGCTCAAAAGCGAGTTTATTGGATCTTTAGGAGGACGACGGTTACGGGTGGCAAAGTTGAAGTTATCAACGCGAATTAGTTGATTAAAACAACCAAAATAAGCAGCACTCCCAGCACCTTCTAAGCCTCTGATAGAATTAATTACATTCACTTGTTCAAGGGATGCGATCGCATTGGATAATTGAGTAATTCCAGCATTCAAATCTAGTTCAGAGTAGCGGCGTTGTGATTGCAATAAAGTATGGCGATAATTTTTCAGTTTTCCTCTCACAAAACCTTGAGTAACGTGAATAGCTTGTACTGATTCTCCAGCAGCTTTCCACTGAGCAGAACGCACAAAGATATTTTTACCCATGTCGGGTTCTAGACTAGCGAGATATTTTCCATTATTGGTGAGAAAAGTCAGAGGAATTTTTTTGTCGATTAGTTCAGTAATAGCGGCGGGAGAAATGCTAGCTCGTCCCATGATTACTAAGCCATCAATTTTAATCAGTGGTATGTCTAAAATAGTTTTTTTATCAAATTTTACATTTAGACGCTCATCGATTTTACCGATAAATGAATCATCTTGTGTGATGTAAACTGTTCCCATGTTTTTATCTCTAAATTAACAACATTGTTTCAAACTAAAAAAAAGTCGCTGGCTCTAAAATAAAGTCTACTTCTGTGGCAATACGGTTCAGTTAAGGCTAAAAAATAAAACTGGTGTAGGTTGGGTTGAGGAACGAAACCCAACATTTTCAAGGCTTTGTTGGGTTTCACTTCGTTCAATCCAACCTACAATTCTTCTTAACCCAAGCGTATTGACTTGTGTGGACTAATTAGCCAGAATAATGCACGGATTTTAAAAAGCGAAAGTTCAGAAATTAGTTAGACTCTTGATAAGTTCTCACTTTCTCTGATGCCTTGGGTAAACATTGTGAATAAAGGCTACATCCTTTGCAGCGTTTACTATAAAATGCTTTTGGGATAATGCCTGTTTCTAATAGATTTGTTACAGCTTCAATGGTAGCGATCGCACTTTTCCGTAACTCTTCATTTATCTCTACTAATTGCCGTTGATGTGAGTGGGCATAATAGATATATCCAGTGTTAACTGGTTGTCCTGTCATCTCTTCTAAACATAAGGCTTGGGCGCAAACTTGCAACTCATCGTTATCCCATTCACCTTTACGTCCCCGTTTGTATTCGACTGGATAAACTTGACCAGATTCTGCTTCAATTAAATCAGATTTGCCGATGAGTTTATATTGCTCTGACTTCAGCCAAATTGCCCGAAGTTGCCAAGTTTCTCCTCGCTGTACATCGCTTGTGGTGTGGACGCGATCGTGTAAAGTTGTGCCTTCAATTGTGTATTGATTATCGCTAAATTCGCCTGCACAAAACATCCGCCAACAGCGATGCGGACAATGGGCATATTGATTCAATGCCGCAATGGAAATATATTCGGTTTGATTCATAACTGAGGTGGTTTTTAAATGATGTTTGAAATCATGGAGAATACAGCCGCCGCATCATCCCCATACCCATAGTTGTTTTTCTCCCAACACCGCTATATAAAGCAAAGTCACCTAAAGCGTTAATTCGCTTAATTTGTATTGGTTCAACTGCCCCTAAAATCTTATAGGTAACTTCGCCAATAATGCCAATAAATTTGCTGCGAGAATCAGCTAATATTTCTGTGTGAATATTGACAAATGAGGGAAATATTGACTCGATCGCAATCTGAGGGAATTCTATGCCACTGTACTTATTCCACCGCGAAAGTAGGGAATTAAAAACAGATTCTCTGGTAGGAAGAGTAGTATCATACTGTCCTTGACGGAAGGCGGTAGGCGTGGAAAAAGTAAGATTAATGGAAGAATTGCGTAGGCGTAGCCCGTCGCAGACATCGCTAGCTTCTTCGTATAATTGAGCATAAGTAGTGGCATTTGCCCAAGGTTGAATAGATTGGGGCGTGCCTTGAATGCTGGTAATATACAAGTCAGCCGGGCCAAGATGCCAAGGGCGATTGGGATTAAGATTTAGCCAAAGTTGGGTAAGTTTGCCAAATAGAGTGTCATCTAATAAAGAGATGCGCCACCAACAAGGAGTTCCGGCGGGAATGGGTTGTTGATGTGAGTATTGCAATTTAGATCCCCCTTTACCACCTTTCAAAAGGGGAGAGTTTGTATTACTAATTTGTAGAGGGGAGAGGGTGAAAGCTTTGTCAGCAGTGGAATCGTGCAAGCGATCGCCTAATGTGCTATCTACAGAACTAACGAGGGTTAAAAATAAGGCGTGGAGATGTCTACCTGTGAGATATTGTGGTGGAATGGGCGATTGAGGTAGCAAATTCAACACTAAACTATGAGGCATACTTTCTCTTTTTGGTTGTAGACTGAGTGCTTCTTGACTCTACAGTAAACTCAGGGATTTCCTGGAGTTCAGTATCACTCAAACTATACTGCTCACAAACGAGACTTAGGCGATTTCCTGGGGTTTTGACAGCGTTAACCGAATGGGTTAAATCACCTTGAAAATAAACTAAAGTATTGAATTGGGGCTTAATTTGCCCAAGTTGGCGTTTGTGCGATCGCAATACCAGTTCTCCCCCTTCCATATCCGCAGGTACGCGCACATAGAGAACACTGACAACCGCAGGCGGTTCAATGGTTTTGGAGTAGGAACGTAAGGAGCGATCGATATGCGGATCGACGCGGGAGCCTTCCTTTAGCTGTAAAGGATTCAGGTAAAAAGCATTACAATTGGGCTGGAGAGCCAAATCCAGGTAAGGTTTGAAGTAAGGAAACTGCTGTTCTACTTTTGCTAATCCAGAACGCTGAAATACTACAGAAAATCCTTTAGTGGCGACAAAATCGCGGTTGAGGTTGTTGATAGCAAAGTAAGGACAAGCTTGGATTTCTCCCCACAAGTTGTTTAGGTAATCACTGGGGAAGGCGTTGGATTGTTGTTGATAGTGTTTCACGATGAGTGTGGGGAGCGTACAGAACTAACAGGGGCTAAAAATTATAACGTAATTTGTGGCTGGACGCTAGAACCTGCGAAAAAGAAAAAACGTGGTAAAGGCTTTGGGAAGTAATTAACTCCGAAAACGATATTCTATCCAAACTGGGATTTTTAAGTTTTGAATGCCATCAAATTGATAGTATTGACCTCGCATTTGGACATTCTGAATTAGACTGACTGGAGGCATATTCACAACATCATAGCTAATCACTTGATTCGTGAACATGACATCTAAAGGATTTAATGGATGTGTACAAGTGAATATACCTTCAGAAATTTTATGTTTTGGTAATTGTTTTACCGTCACTTCAGCCTTACTCATCCATTTACCCAAGCGAATCCACTTTGGTAGTTTGAGTTCTTTTTGAGATATAACAAAAAACTCAAATCTACTTTCTGCTGCTATTTCTTTTGCTCTGCCAAAACTGGGAATATTTTTCTGTGTTTTCTCCATTTCAACATGGTAGTTATTGTTAGCATACTTCCAGGTGTTGAGGATGGAAGAATGATTGAGCGATCGCGCCGGAGTTACGTAAATTTGCTGTTGATTGAGTGGTGTTAGATGCTCCTCATATTTTGGCACTTGTTCGGGGCAAAAATAGCGATAGGAATGTTCTTCAGCAACGGTAGTAGAGTAGATTTGGCTATCAACTAAACCCAGTGCATAACAAAGAGCATAATTGTGAATTATTGGCTCTGTTTCATACAATCGCCCGATTTCACGAGTTGCAAAATATAGGCTGTCGTGCAACTCTAATTGACAGCGATAAATAAACACCATTACTCTTTCCCCGCTTTAGCAGCAGTTTTCTTTTTGCTGATATGCTTCTTGGCATAATCCTTAGCTTCTGCATCAGCCTTCTGCAAAATTGTCTGAATACCTTTCTCACTTCCTGTTAAAGTTTTGACTTCATTAATTAGGGATGTAAAAGCATCACCAATGAAATCTGTGTGAACAATAAACTCATCAGCCATTAACGCCTCAATAGCATTTTTTGCAGCACTAATTACATCATCTTCATCCAAGGGTTGAGGTGGATTTAAAGTACTGTTTAAAGTATTGTTAGCCTTCATTTGGTCATATATTGCTTGAGTCCAACGCAGATTACTGGTAATTTCTCCATCCGCAAATACAACACCAATTAACTCATTTCTTACGCGACCTGTACGGGTGGTTTGCGCTCCATAATGACGAGTTCGCAGAATGTTATTAAAAACGTAAAGGAAGCTAGCTTCAGTGGGATCTTTTAAGGTAACAATACTAGGAAAGAAAACTTGCGGTCTAATATGGTCTTGCTGGTTAATTCGACTGGTAACTTCACCAGGTTTAGAACCATTTTCACCTTTGGAAGCCATTGTGCCATTTTCATAAGGAGCGTTGAGGGTGAATGTTTCGTGTGATTCATCAAAAGCTGTAATTGAAAATGCCGTGTCTACTACAACTTTCGATTTTTCAGAGCCAGAGTCACCAATAGCAAATCCGTAAATGATGCAATCAGGATTATCCATTGCAAAATTCACATTGTATTCGCATTCTTCAGCCGTCATTAAGCCATAGTTACGCAGTAATTCCCGACCAACTAAACGTTCTGGAGTAGACTGTTTGCGCTTGAACATTGACAAACGGCTAATTGTGGTTTTGTCTTTAACTCCTGCTCTTACCCGTGCTTTATTCAGTTCTGCATCTGTCTGAAATAGTGGGTAAGATTCAGTAATGCGAATAGTTAAAAAATGAACATATTTACCCATTGGTTTGTAAGGAATCTCAGCTTGAAAAAATTTGGATTGAATAGTTTTTAAAATTGCCATGATTTTCTCCAAAAAATTGTTTACTACTTGTTTACTTCTAGAGGAAGAACTTATTCTGGTTCATTAAGATCATCTATTACAGGAATATTTTCATTTTTTCCTGCATTTTCTTTGTCATCTTCAAGACGATAAAGAAATTCGCAAGTATCACGAATTAAGTTGAGTTGACGACCAGCTAAACGAGCGCGATCGCCTGCAAATGAGTTATCAAATACCTCCACTACAAAATACTTTGCAAAATCGAGAACAGCTTGCCGTTCTTCTTCTCGTTTGCTCATAATCCAGCGTCCTTCAGCAGTAGAAGAATGCACACGATCCATGAGTTTAAAAACTTCTGCTGCAACAGCCACAACTAATGTTTCTCCCTGAAACACACTTGACTCAGCTTTGAGTATAGTTTCAGCCGCAATATCAACTGGTTTCAACACAGCATTAGACTTAGGATTATAACGCTTATTAGCTCGGTAAAATCTGCGGTATAAATCTGTTAATTTCTTAGGATGATTCAGACTTGATGCTTCTCCCACAATTAATTGCTCCATATTAGTGTCATATTTCACATAAGGGTCAAAACAAGGGTAAAAATGATAGGCATAAAGCCGGATTTTTTCAATTCGCGCTGTTTCCGAACCCTGGTTACGCACCCAGCGATTAAGGTAAGAAAAAACGTACAGGGGACTGGTTTCAAAATCTTTAGCCAGTTCTGTAAATCTTCCCCAATTGGCATCGTAACCAGACTTACCTTGTCGCGCATTCACATCTAAATGAATGGCATAAGCGGCGGTAAGCACATTTAAAGGGGCTGGGTATTGGATACCGTTTTCGTTCCAACCTTCGAGGATGTAGTCAAGACGGAAGCGATCGCGCCTTACTAATGCACGGAAAGCATGAGGCGCACTATCAAGGAAAACGCTTTCCTCAAATTCAGCCCCATCATTAAAAGGTGGAATTGGTGACTCTGAAACCACAGTTTTAACATCTAAAATCATCGGGAAAGCAAACGCTAACCAAGTTGGCATTACCCAAGATTCTGTATCGGTGCTATCTCTTCCTGGCGGGAGCGCCATGAAGTAAAATGTTAAAGGCTGGTCTTCAGGATAGGAAAGCTTAAAGGTGCGGTCTTGGTAACGCTGGAGGTTTTCATCAATTAAGAAACTATCTACACTTTGGTAGCGATCGCGCCCCAAATCCGCCTGTAAATCTTTACTGATAAAATGATTGCGAACGCTGGTATCAAAGCGAGTTTGAGCAATACCATTGTATGCTTTCTGCAAAAATTTATTAGTCTCTGGAGTAAAGTAATAAGTAGGATAAAAGTAGAGATAGCGATATTTACCATCTTCAAATCGCTTACCTACAGCTTGAGTTTGATTCATCAAGATTTGCCTTAGCATCATCTCTACACCTGC
Organism: Nostoc sp. ChiQUE02; assembly: GCF_034531305.2. Taxonomy (NCBI): domain Bacteria; kingdom Bacillati; phylum Cyanobacteriota; class Cyanophyceae; order Nostocales; family Nostocaceae; genus Nostoc; species Nostoc sp. ChiQUE02. Next base: position 29,813 of record NZ_JAVRBN020000044.1, on the reverse strand, counting down.
AATACTGGAGATATTGCGTTTAGCGTTAGAACCTCCTAACATTTGCTTGTTTGTATAAACTTGTGGCGTAAATAAAACTGCTGATTCCATTTGCTCAGTAACCGTGTAAGCAGAATGAGAAATTGAGCAGATTAATTGTTTCCCTCGCCCTGCTTTTTTCGCAGCATTGTAATTGTCTAACTCATTTAGAAATGTTTCAACTTGAGTTTTAACAGATGGCTCTTGATTAGTGCCTGGTAACATCACAACTCGTTTTACCCAAAGCCTTAAATCATCCCAACCATCAGGTAATTCATACTGAGAAATTATCGGAGAAATTAAGGTTGTCAAATAGTTAATGACTTGCTGACAAGGTTCGCGTACATCTTCAATTCCTGGATGATGTTCTAAATATTTCGCCGCCAGATAATACCATTCATAAGGTACTCCTCCCGTATTTCCCTTTAACTTATTTTGTTTGAGACTTTCGTTAATGTGTTGAATTTCTCTAATTTGGGGTAAACATTCTGCTAAATTCCAAAATTCTGCAACTTTGTGAGTTAAATCAAAATCGGGAACTGCTGGCAGCTTTTTATCTTTTTTACGAGCATAATCAACGCGATTAACTGTTTCTTCCCAAATCTTCCGGCTAACTAAATCACCAAACTCTGCTATTTGGTCAATACGGATATCGTCTTCAAATTTGAAATCATAATCAGCAGATAAAACATTTTGTTGCTGAAACTTATTTAGATTTTCGCTGCGACTTTTAGCAACAGAGCCTTTATTAGGGTTTAAGATGCGTAATGTTGCATCTAAGGCTACTTTCATCAAGCCTATGTCATTAAAAAATAAGTTGTAATATTCGGCATATTTCATGCCTTTGCCATCTCTACCAAATCCTGTTTGTCTGAGGCGTAATTGACCTGCACAAAGCAATTTAATACTGTCAACTACACGGTCTGGTAAATGTTCCGGCGAGATAGCTGGAGCATTGCGCGAAGCCAGGTAAATTACACCTGTTGGCAGATATAACAAAGGTTCATAGTAGGTATGTTCATCAGTATTGAGACTAGTATGAGCCTGAATTAAAGCATTATTCACCACATTAGTTAAAACACCACGATTCTCAGCAATACTGTGATAGGTAAATTTCAACTGTCCATCACTGAGGCTGTGGATGATTTCTTTGAGTCTAGGATGTTCTGCGTCCTGAGGATGTTTAACAATTGAGGCGAGAGAATCAGCCAAACAAGTTAAATCAGATAGACTGCGAAGGGTGCGGTCTTTGAGAATAGGATTTAACCCAAATTCAGAAAAATTCCAGTTAGTATCCCAGCGACGTTGAGCATTGTAAGCCATGCACAACAAATCATCTAGATACTCTTGATAAGCTTTAGGATTTTCTGGATTTATAAAGTTATCTAGTCCTAACTGGTGAACTTTTTTATCAATAATTTTACGATGTTCTATTAACGGCAACTTGCGGCAGTTTTCAGGGACATCAGGAAACTTTTCAAAATCATGTAAAATAAAGCCAGCAATTACTAACCTACGCTCTCGCTCTTTCACCACTCGCTGCACTGTGGTATTGAGTTTTTCTAAACGTTTCTCAATTAAATTAGCTGGGAATAATCCATTGAGTAAATGAGTATTCAGTGATTGGTCAGCAGCGTTATCTCGTCTGACTTTAGTTTTCCCTTCAGCTTCTCGCTGCTGGTCAATTTCATCAAAAAACTTACCGCCTTTCGCCGTTACACCAATGGCTATCCGCAACAGATTTGGTAAAACATACTCGGCAAAGTCTGCCATTACCTTATCATCTGGATTTTGAGCTTGAATTGCTTCTCGTAATAACTTGAGTGTTAATAACTCACCTTCAGTTTCAATAGTATGGTCTGAAGAATCACCATCAAAACCAAAATCACCTGATAACCAATCATCATTAGACATTTTCAAACTCCATTTTTTTACTCCACGCCTTCTAGCAACTTGGCAACTTGCTCTGGAGCCGGAAGCTGATTTTTTAGTTCTTGAGGCAACGTAGAAAACAGTTTATAAGTTGCTATACCAATTGGTTTATTCGATTCTCTCAGTGCATACTCAACAATAGTTTTATCCTTGGATTTGCAAAGAATAATTCCGATTGAGAGATTTTCGTCTGGGAATCGAGATAAATCATCTAAAGCCGCCAGATAAAATTGCATTTTTCCCACATACTCAGGTAGGAACTCTCCAGTTTTTAACTCAATCGCAACTAGACATTTTAATTGGCGGTGATACAGCAACAGGTCAATAAAAAATTCTTTATCGCCAACTTCTAAGCGATACTGACTGCCAACAAAAGTAAACCGCCCACCCATTTCTTGTAAGAATGGTTCAACTCTTGCCAAAATCGCCTGTTCTAGCTGTCGTTCACTGTGTTCATCTGCTAGTTCCAAGAAATCAAAAGTATATTCATCTTTGACGGCTAGTTTTAATTGGTTACGGATCTCTGCTGGAACAGTTTTATCAAAGTTAGTCTGATTCAACAGAGTCTTTTCATAGGTTTGATTTTCAATTTGGTGAATCAAAACATTCTTTGTCCAGCCAAATTTACGAGTCATTCTGATATAGAATTCTCGTTCTAGGTCATCTTTGCACTTCTCTACAATGACCAGATTGTGAGTCCATCCAATTTCTCGCACTATTGGTGCGAGTTTTTCATTGTTGACATAAGATTCATAAAAAAGTCTCATCCGCCAGAGATTAGCAGCAGAAAATCCGCTAATTCCTGGAAACTCTGCTTGTAAGTCTTTTGCTAACTGTTCTACTACGGATTTTCCCCAAGTAGCGCCCTGTTGTTGAGTAACAATTATCTGTCCAATGTCCCAGTAGAGGTTAATCATTTCCCGATTAACTGCTTTTAGTGCTTCGTACTGGGCTGAACGAATACGCTGTTTTATTTCCATGAGCAAATCTCTGTAATTGTCTGAAATGGGGTTACTCATACTTAACTCCAATTTATAGAAGTTCCTAAATTCTATTTTTATTAACTTGTTTGTAATTAGATATAAGAATTTCTACTATCTATTAAGGCAGAATGCCTGCCCTAATAGATATTCATAAAGTCTGAAATTAAGGAGATTGGTAAACAAATAAATTATTATTTACTAACTCCTTAACTAACTAAGCAGCCAATTTCATAAACTCAAGAGGAGTAATACAGATTTGCTGCGGGAATAGATTAAGTTCAAGTTGCTCATACTTGCTTGATTGCTGAATCTCTTCAACCAATTCCGGTACATCCTCAGTTACAGAAGGTTGTTCTGAGGTGTAAGGTTGCAGGTCAAAGAGTTCCAACTGAACATAGTTGTCCATCAGTTAGAACCTCCACTTAATTTTTAGGAATGTTTTCTCAAGAAAATGAGATTTAAAAGGTCTTTTATTACGTCAGAACCTCCATTTAGATTTTGGGCTTCTGCTTGCTTCATAAAGAAGCGAAACATTAGTTGGACGGCTGTAATTATCAGTTCAACTACGGGAGAAGCATAGCGTCAGACGGATGCAAGCATCGGTACAACGAATCTCCTTCTCTGTCCTTGTAGGCTGACACCAACAAGTAAAGAATAGCACATGAAAGTTTTCTGACAATAAATTCAAAGACCTTATAAAATTCTTGTGAATTCTCCTATATCATTGAGGGTGGAGAGCGATAAAGTATTGAGCAAACTAGAATCCCTATCAGGGATTGAAATCTCCTTTTCTGCACTTGAAGGCTTACGCCCTCCTACTGTAAATCAGTAACCAAAATCCCTATCAGGGATTGAAACTTCAAGCAACCCATATCTCATCTCCTTTGCTTTTAAACTTATAAGCAAGCGTATCCAGCAGCAGTGCCGAGTGACCAAAAGCGATCGCATAGGGCGCAGTAGCATCATGAAAGCTATACTGATCGCTGATGCCATAAATCTGAAAATTCATCGGTAGCCTTAGCCGCATCCACACTTCAGCAAGAGGACGGCGAATCACGTAACAAACCAAACCTTCCTTTTTTAAGCGTTTGTTAATTTCCCCAACCCAATAGTTGTCAGGTTGCCAAATTTCCACACCAGTCAAAACCTGAACTTTCCAAGCGTCAGCAATTGGCTGCAAGTTTCCAAAATAGGTAAACTTCCAGTTCAGCCGTTCCTCTCGGTAGGAACGCAACTTCATAAATGCTAGACAATGAGCAAATCTGCCTTTGGCTATGGGTTGTCCCGTGCGTTCTGCGGTTTCTTTGAGTGTCCGTATAAATGCCGCTTCCGTCCACATTTCAATTTCTAAATTGCCCAAAATACCCGGTAAATCGTAGGTTTTAAACCTATCTGCCTCGTTTTCTTCCATTAAGTCGTATAAACCACATTGCAAAGGACTTGAACCTCGAAAACTAGCAGCATCCTCAGCAATAGGATTTGCTGATTTACCTGAAAGTGCTTGCCAATCTTTCGCCCATCCTTGAATACGTCCAGCTTGTGACTTCAGACTAGTTTCAAATACTTGTTCACAGGCTTCTTGAAACTTGTCTCGGCTTTGTGCATACTGTTGTTTAATTGTGCGATCGCTCAACTGATAAAACAGCCAAAATGATTGCACAACCCCCCAACGACGATAATAACCACGAAAATCGTTGATTTGTCGATAATTCTCAGTAATTGTATTGTGAAAAAAGGGGCGATCGCAAATACTATTCACTTCTAACGGTGGAGTATCCCCCTTAAACAATCGCTCTACCAAAAAGTTAGGAACTAGAGAAAAAGCTGTAAAATTCTCAAACTTAACTATCTGGCCATCTTTGTCATATTCGTCATGTCTTCCTAAGCGTCCTAAACGTTGGATAAAGTTACCTGCATCGGATGATTCAAAAATTAGAAAATTGATTTTGAAATCAACTCCAACATCAATTGTGCTAGTACCGATAATCAAGTCAGCAGAAAGACTTCGCTCCTTTTCTCCTTTTCCCGATAGCCCTGTATTCTCTCCAACTTTCAAGCCGTAAGGCTGTAATATTTCCCGAAAAAATTGAGTGAGGCGTTTGACTGCTGCAATTGAGTTAAGGATGATTGCGCCTTTACTTCCTGGATACTGCTGAAACTGAGCCAAAATTAAATCACTATTTTCTTTTAGCCAGGTTTCCGAAGCTTTAAACGATGGTTCCAAAGGAATAAAATTCAGCGTAATTGTTCGTGCTACCTGCCTCCAGCCCTGTGTTTGCAGTTGCTGCCCTTGTTCAGGTGTATCAGGGAATTTATATTTTTTTTGTTTTAGAGGATCAATTTCTTTACAACGAAATCCGGCTTTTTCTAATCGCTCAATTAAGTTTGTATCTGGTGTGGCTGAGAGAAACAGAAATTTCTTACGGCGATTGGTACAGCGAATTAACAACATTGTGTTAATCACGCTAGCAATTTGTGGAGCAGCGAAAACGTGAAATTCATCAAAAATAAATAAGTCGAAATCTTTATCAATTCTGCCCCATAACTTATCTGGGCTATCGCCGTGAATTATATAAGCACCTCGATGTAGGTAGTGAAAAATATCAGGGTTAGTTAATAATGCTTCTCTCTGATTAGTGAGAGTTGCGATCGCAGCTCCTTTTTTCAATCCTTCATTTTCAGCATAAATCTCTAAATCAGCCCCACTGAGTCGCACTACACGCGGCTGATTTTTTGGCTGAAATTTCTCAACATATCCTTTAATCTGCGTTTCTTGATCGCGGGCGAGTTCATTGGTTGGGTAAAGTCCGATCGCAGAAAATTCGCCCTGAAGAACTTCTAGGTAAGCCGCTAGACTTTTACCATCGCCAGTCATCGCAGTGTTGAACACGACATCAATATTTGGATCGCGCAACGCTTCTAAAGTTGCGGCTTGATGCCAAGAAAGTAACCAATCTTTAGGCAATTTCACCCCGTCAGGTGTCGGGACGGTTTGCGAGTAAACAGGCTTGAGAGTAATACGATATTTAGATTCCATGCTTTTGTCCGTGTAAAAAATTTGTTTATCCGTATTAAACTTATTTACCTAATATTGCAGACAAAATAAAAAATGACAAGGGCAAAATATAAAATTGTCCGTGTAGGAGGCAAAAGGAGTGCTAATGAGCCGCAAAGGTCAGTCTATTACTTTGTCTATTTCTGACGAAGACAAATCTCAGCTTGAAGCGATCGCCCGTGAGTTAGGTGTGATGCGGGGTGAGCGCCCGAATATTTCTGCATTGGTAGAAGCGATCGCTCGTCAGCAATTTCTAGTTGCCCCAAATAACAACTGGTCAGAAAGCCGTATTCGAGTATTAGCCCAAGCTATCCAAACCTTAACGGATACAGGACAGCTTGAAGAGGCCCAAGTCATTGCTAGTTTGCTCTTAGAACGTAGTGAAGTTTCTCTTCCTCTACGAAAAGAAATAGAACGTTTCTTAAAAACTCCGCCTCCACCTTGGCGGCTGGAAATTGAGCGTTATATCCTTCGTCAGCAACCCTTTCAGATTTCCTACCACGATGCTGCTGATCGCTTTTGGAGCTTCAGTATTCGTTATGCTCAAATTACCTTGCACGAGCGACGACAATATTTAGACTGTTGGTGTGATGAGACGGAAGGTAATCAGGACTTACCAGAACTGATTCATAATTGGTGCTTACGTCTAGACCGCATCCCTGAAGCAGCAATCGTACCAATTGAGGGAGAATGGCACTCAAGTTTAGATCGGATCGAAGTCGAGATGCACTTATTTGCTGGCTTGGCTTTTGCCTATCAAGCTAAACCAGAAGATGATATCAATGAATGGTTATTAGATAAAGCAAGAGTCCGGCGAGTTGTTAGGCGAGTATCTAGTACATTTTGGTTTAGCCGCGAAGTTATGCAATATGCGCCAGATTGTATAGTGATATCGCCGGAGAATGTGCGCGATCGCCTTAAACAAAAACTCCTCACCCTATGCCAGTTATACGATATCGAAACCAGGAGTTAAGTCTTGTGGGATAGGCATCTTGCCTAATATAGGCTAGAACCTATGAGAATAAATCGGTTCGGCAGGGCATAAATCCTCATACCCGATCAAATTAATTTCCTATTTACTGAGGGCTTTGTCAACCCACGCGATCGCCTACCGCGGGCGGTTACGCCATCGCTCTTAAAGCAGGCGAAGCAGCGCCTTCCAGTTAAAAAATAATCCAATTGTAGGGGCGCAAGGCCTTACCGCCCCTATAAATCTAGAAATAATTTGGGATAATTTATTTTTTGCAAGTCCCTAAGAGACTATTATGTTCCCGGACGAGAGCGAATACGATCGGGTATATGATGGCGATCGCCTAATATTTCTAACAAAGGGCCATTAACGTCAAATTTAACCATACTTACCGACGCGACCAAAATATTCACCCGATAGCGATAGCGTCCCAAATCAATTCCCAGTAAACTGCAAAGCATAATCCGAATCGTAGCTTTATGAGAAACTACTAAAACATTACCTTGGGGATGTTTTTCTTGAATTTCAGCAATTACAGGCATAGAACGGTTAGCAATATCTACCGCAGTTTCTCCACCTTTGGGTGCATTCCACGCTGGCTCTGTCACCCATTTTACATAGTTTTCTGCGTAATTCTCTTGAGCAAACGATTTACTCTTAGTTTCCCATTCGCCGTAACTACCTTCTCTAAGTCCGTCACGCAACTGCATATCCATACCGATAGCATCACAAAATGGCTTGGCAGTTGCAATTGTGCGCTTCATTGGGCTAACATAAACCCCTTCCCACTTCAATTGTTGATAAACATCGGCAAAAGCGGATGCCATCTCCATCCCCTCTGTTGTCAACTCCGCATCAGTTTCACCGCAGAAATTACCACTTTGACTAAAAGTAGTTTCTCCATGTCGCAGTAAATATAAATTGAGTGTCATAGCTTGTATCGCGATTGGGATAAAGGAGTTTGTGCAAAAATAAACTACCATTAATCTCGCAATCGAGTCTGTGACACCAGGACAAAGTAATCAACCAAAAAAGCCAATCAACCACAATCCGCATCCCTTATCGTAAAATCTGGTCAATCATCCTATTGGCTTGCGAATCGTAACTACTCCCAAATAAATTGAAGTGATTCAAAATGTGATAGAGGTTATAAAGCGTTTTTCTCTGCTCATAGCCTGCATCTAACGGAAACACCTCGTTGTAACCTTTATAAAACGCTGCTGGGAACCCACCAAACAATTCTGTCATGGCGATATCAACTTCTCTATCTGCAAAATAAGTTGCTGGATCAAATATCACTGGTTCTCCCGACGCAGTACACCCAGCATTTCCGCCCCATAAATCGCCATGTACCAACGAAGGTTGCACCTGATGATCCGCCAATAGTTCAGGAATCGCCGCTAATAACTTATCTTCTTTAGGGAAATTACCTCCCCGCCGCCTTGCCAACTGAAATTGATAATCCAGGCGATGTTTAATATAAAATTCTGCCCAGTCTGCTGTCCAAGTATTGATTTGGGGTGTGAAACCAATAGTATTGTTAATTTTCCAACCAAATCCTTGACTGCTGCTAGCTTTATGCATTGTCGCCAACTTGCGCCCCATCTCTTCCGACGAATTGCTGTTACCGCTACTAAGTTCCAACCATTCCAGGACGATGTAGCTAGAATTATCAGCAGTACCCCAGCAAATTGGTTTGGGGACGCGAATACTAGCTGTTGCCAGCATTTGCTCTAAACCCAACGCTTCAGCTTCAAACATCGCAACTTGGAAGGCTTGGTTAAGTTTGACGAAGTAGGTTATCTCACCATTAGAGACAGCATAACCTTGGTTGATACAGCCGCCACCAACCGATCGCCGTTGCTGACTCTGAAATTTTTCGCCAGTCACCTGGCTAATATGCGCGTCGATTTGAGTCCACATCATGCAATTTTGGATTTTGGATTTTAGATTTTGGATTAGTAACTGGGCATTGGATACTGGTTATTAATTATTTTCCTCTTCGCCATGCTCAATGCCCCATTCCCCATACTTAATTTACGGCTTGAGGACAACTACACCATAAGCATCTGGAGATAGATACTCTTTGGCTGCTTGCATCAAGTCTGTTGTATGTTGGCTCTGAATTATCGCTGGGTAGTTAAAGGCGGGTTCCAAATCTCCCACCAAAGATTGATAATAACCATACAACCCAGAGCGATCGCTTGGTGTTTCGTTACCAAATATAAATCTGTTAGCTACTCGTCGCTGCACACGAGCAATTTCTGATTCTGTGACCAACTCTGTTTGTATTTTGCCAATGTGTTGAGCGATCGCATCCTCTACAACTGGTAAATTTTCCACTGCACATTTAGCTGAAATATAAAATATCCCTTGCAGCTGATTGCTCATGTTGCTCACAGAAATTGAAGAAACCAATCCCCGTTCTTCCCGTAAATCCCTCACCAGTCTTGATGTCCGTCCGTGTCCCAAAATTCCTGCTAAAACATCCAGTCCATAGGTGCGATCTAACTGCGTCATTCCTGGAACTCGCCAAACCATCACTAGTCTTGCTTGTTGCAGACTTTCATCGATAAATTCTCGACGGACAATTTCTGTAAATGGTGACTCAGGGCTGAGTGAGGAGTGGGCAGAGACGCGATTAATCGCGTCTGTACTGGGGAGTGGGGAGTGCTGAGTTTTAGTCGCTTTTGTAAATCCTTCAGCAACAGTTGCGATTAGTTCTTCCACGGGCAAATTGCCCACAGCTACAGCAGTAATTGACTGGGGTTGATACCAATTAGTATGAAAATCTCGCATCTGTTGGGGTTTAAGTTCGGCAATCACCGATTCTGGCCCCAATACCGCACGGCGATAGGGTAGCTGATCAAAGGCTGTTTCCATCGCCCGCCGAAATGTCCGCCGTTGGGGATTATCCTCTGAACGCTTAATTTCTTCCAAAACTACCAATCGCTCACGTTCAAAGGCATCATCAGGAATACTCGCATTAGATACTACATCTATTTGTAGTGGCGCAAGATCAGCAAAATCTTTGGGCGCAGTGGTTATATAGTAATGAGTATAGTCCTGGCTAGTAGCGGCATTGGTAACAGCACCCCGCTCTTCTATTCGACGTTCAAATTCGCCGCTAGCTAGTCGTTCTGTTCCCTTAAAAATCATGTGTTCTAAAAAGTGAGCCATACCGTTAATGGCATCAGGTTCTACAGCGGAGCCAACTTTAATCCACAAATTGAGGTTTACGGCTTCAACTGGCATTTGCTCGGCAATGATTGTCAAACCATTGGGCAAGTGGTGCAGCGTCGGAGCATTAAGACGGGGAAATTTCCGCAGGGTTGAGGTCATTGCTACTTGTGTGTGAGGAGCGATGTTACTCCTTTATCTTATCTGCGACTTAAAATAAGCACTGCGATCGCTTCTCTACCAGAGGCTCCGCCAACGCGAACGCCTACCGTAGGATGCCTGAAGGGCTGTAGGGCGAACGCATCAAGAAGAGAACCCAAAGAAGAATTTTCCCATATCGGGGTAGTGTAACGGAAACTGCGACCAGGGGCAAATTAAACTGTTTAGTTTAGAGACATGACGATTTTATTGGTATGAACACTCTGAGAAAAGTAGCGAATTTTCTATCGGAGTTGGCACAGTGACCACTTTTAACACAGAACGCTGAGAAATTTAGAAGCAATTGGGAGCGGAACGTAAGGGTATTATTCCGACTCTATGTAATAACAGAACTTTGACACAGCGGTTCTGTTGACACTGGTTCGGGTGCGTCTGGCAGTTTTGGCAAGTAGTTAGCTTCAATTCCAGATTGCTTAAGCTGTTCTGGACATTCGTATTTTTTGCCGTTTGGTAGAGTAGCGTTAGTCAAGTTGGCACCGCTGAGGTCAGCACCGCTTAAGTCAGCACCGCTGAGGTCGGCATCGCTGAGGTCGGCATCGCTCAAGTTAGCATTTCTCAGGTCGGCATAGCTCAAGTTGGCACTGTTCAGTTTGACATTTGTTAAGTTGGCATCTCTTAGGATGGCATATTTTAGGCAGGCATTTAGTAAGAAGCGATCGCTGAGGTTAGCATTTTTCAAATTTGCACAGTATAGTTTTATTCCGCTATCAACAAATTCTAATGAAGCTTTCTGGTCATCACTCAGGTTAACATTTTGATTTGGATCGCTATAGGAGCAAAAAGCTTCTGGGTCAATATTTTTGATAGCTGGGCGCAATGATGCGAACTCCCTTTTTATTTTCTTTGTAATGCGCTCATCGCTCAAACTCAAGTCGGCGTTGCTCAAGTTTGCATAACCCAAATTAGCACCTTTTAGCTTGACATTACTCAGGTTTGCATAACTTAAGTCAGCCAACTCCAAGTCCAACTCACTTACAAGCTCCGTATCGCTTAAAAAGCGAATAACACGCCCTTTACGTTCCCCATCTTTATCTAGTCTTCGTAGTACTGACAACGTACATGCGCGTGCTACATCTAGTGCTGCATCTAGCATGGAGTAGTCAGGGTCTGTAGTTTCTAATTTTTGATTAATCAATATTTTCAATTTTTTATCAATTAATAGCTCCGATATATGCTTAAAGTAAGCCAGCAAAGCTTCTTCACGTGAAATAGTATCATCCTGTTCTTTTTCACTACGCTGAAACTGATATAGCACAATCGGAATTGCAAGTGTACCAGCCAGTCCCAACCAGTCCCAAAGTGTTTTGGCTGATTGAAAATGCTCAGTTGTCTCTGTGAGATCGATGATTTTTCCATCTTTGGGATTTACTACTTTCTTTGTAGTCACTGATATATTCAAGTCTGATCCAAACCCCGCCCCATCAATTCGATATAGAATCGCAATAACTCCAACAATAGCAAGTCCTATTAGTAATTTGTGCTTTTTTGCAAGCCAGCCCTGCTTCTTCTTATCTTGCGTCTTTTCTGTTTTCATAGTGGATAACCACAGAAATACATAGTTATATTCATTCTTAAAGTCTCTAATTTCCGACGGATAACAAAATTCAGTACTTTGTATAAAGTCACTCTAATATATACGGTTTAGTTTTCACTTGGTTGCAGCTTCCGTAACACTGCCCGTGTCCCCACATCACCGTATGCTGACTACTTTCTTTAACGATGAATTCATTAATGTCGATAACGCTGTAAAATTATGAATAGCAATGTTAAGAATTATAAAAATAAATATCAATGTCCAGCACTTCTATTGACAAAAGTAAATCTCGTGTAGTGGTCATTGGTGCAGGAATAGGTGGACTGACTGCTGGAGCATTATTAGCTCATAGAGGTTACAGCATCCTCATTCTAGACCAAGCCCTTGTACCAGGAGGCTGTGCTTCGACGTTTAAACGTCAGGGATTTACCTTTGATGTAGGAGCAACTCAAGTTGCAGGCTTAGAACCAGGGGGAATTCACCACCGCATTTTCTCAGAATTGGAAATAGATTTACCAGAAGCAACACCTTGCGATCCTGCTTGTGCAGTGTATTTACCTGGGGAAAGTACACCAATTAATGTTTGGCGCGACCAAGAGAAATGGCAAGAGGAACAGCAAAAACAATTTCCTGGTAGCGAACCCTTTTGGCAGTTGATGGCAACTTTATTCGATGCCAGTTGGGAATTTCAAGGACGCGATCCGGTTCTACCGCCGCGTAATTTATGGGATTTGTGGCAGCTAACTCAGGCGGTGCGTCCCAGTACATTAATTACCGTACCCTTCACTTTGTTTACAGTCGGAGATGCTTTACGGTTATGTGGACTGGGTAATAACCGACGACTAAGAACTTTTTTAGATTTGCAACTGAAGTTGTATTCCCAAGTAAATGCAGAAGAAACAGCATTACTTTACGCCGCCACAGCGTTGAGTGTATCCCAACTGCCCCAAGGATTGTTTCACCTCCAGGGAAGTATGCAAGTATTAAGCGATCGCTTGGTACAATCCCTAGAAAGAGATGGCGGCAAATTATTGATGCGCCACACTGTAGAAAAAATCAAAGTAGAAAACGGCAAAGCCAGTGCTGTTGTCATTAGAAATCAGAAAACTGGCGAAGTCTGGACAGAAACAGCCGACCACATAGTTAGCAACGTCACTGTGCAAAACTTGGTGCAGTTATTGGGAGAACAAGCGCCATCTGGTTATAAAAACAGAGTGGAAAAACTACCCCAAGCATCGGGTGCTTTTGTGGTGTATTTGGGTGTAGACGCCAGTGCTATTCCGCCTGGATGTCCTCCCCATCTCCAATTTCTGTACGATGCTGATGGCCCGATTGGCGAGAATAATTCCCTATTTGTTTCCGTCAGTCATCCTGGAGACGGTCGCGCACCGGAGGGGAAAGCAACAATTATCGCTTCTTCATTTGTCGATCCTGCACAGTGGTGGCAGACTGATGATTATGAAGGGCTAAAACAAAAGTTTACCCAAGAAGCGATCGCTCGTCTTGCTGAATACTTTTATCTCAAACCAGAAACTATTATTTATCAAGAAGCGGCAACACCCCGCACATTTGCCCATTTCACAGGGCGCGATCGCGGTATAGTCGGTGGCATAGGTCAAAGAATACCCACTTTTGGCCCCTTTGGCTTTGCCAATCGCACACCCATCCAGCATCTGTGGTTAGTTGGTGACTCTACCCATCCAGGTGAAGGTACTGCTGGGGTGAGTTATTCAGCGCTAACGGTAGTCAGGCAAATTAATTCACAAATTTAATATTTTGTCAAGTTAGTTTTGAGGGTTTGTAGTAAACACTAAAGTGCTTAGAAAATTAAGACTTTACTGTTATGCATGTTAGAGAGATGTAGATGCAGAGAGGCTTGCCAATAGGCATCGCTATATTGCTTGCCGAAAATACTTACGCACAATCTGAAACACTTCTAATACTGCGTAAGTCTTATGATTAGCACAAGCGCTACTTCTAAATATCTGGGAATGTGAGGAATGTCAATTTTTGTTAAGCGCAAATCCCGCAATGGCGAAAAGCGATCGCTATTAGGCAATCGCCAAGTGCTACAGCAAAACGCCGAACGTGAATTCAAACGCCAATTTTTCGGTTTACTTTTGGTAATTGTAACGTGGAGTTTAGCTATGGGCTGGCTTTTAGCCTTGGCAACTAACGCCCAGAGTGCTACTCCTACCGCTGAAATTGGCACAGTTGACGTAGTGCCTGCACAGTACCAACTGGGGCAAGAACTGTATTTGGAAAACTGCTCCACATGCCACATCGGCTTACCACCAGCAGTTTTACCCACCCAAACTTGGAAAAATCTCTTGCAAGACTCCCAGCACTACGGCGCACAACTCAAGCCTTTAGTCGATCCACCGCGCATCTTGGTGTGGAAATATCTTTCAACTTTTTCCCGTGTCCAGCTAGATGACGAAGAAACACCCTATCGCCTTAACGACTCACGTTATTTCAAAGCTTTGCATCCAGGAGTTAAGTTACCACGTCCCGTCCAGCTTGGCAGTTGTGTCAGCTGTCATCCCAGTGCTAGTGATTACAATTTCCGCCGCCTGACACCAGAGTGGAAGTGAATTAGGAGTGAGAAGTTAGGAGTTAAAAAATTCATAACTCTTAACTCATAACTCCTCACTTTATTCCCCCACCCCTTCTCTGGCCCCATCTGGGGGCAAAATGATACTATGAAGAAAGACTAAATATAAGATAAGAGTTAAAACCAATCATTTAGTAAACTGATTGTCTAGTTTTTCTCCTGTTTTTGAGTTAATTCTCCTTTCACACCCATCCATGACCAAGACGGTTGGGCTGGGTTAAATGTTTATAATCAATGCCAACCCTTTAATTCCCATCCCCCTTGATTCAGTTCTATAATCTGCCATGCTAAAACTTTTGTTGGGTGACCCCAACGCTCGTAAGCTTAAAAAATACCAACCTTCTGTTACTGAAATTAACCTTTTAGAGGAAGAAATTAAGGCTCTTTCCGATGATGAGTTAAAAGGTAAAACCGTCGAATTTAAACAACGGCTCGCCAAAGGCGAAACCCTGGATGACATATTGCCAGAAGCTTATGCCGTTGTTCGGGAAGCAGGACGACGAGTCTTAGGCTTGCGGCACTTTGATGTCCAACTCCTTGGCGGGATCATTTTGCACGTAGGGCAAATTGCCGAAATGAAAACCGGCGAGGGTAAAACACTAGTCGCCACCTTGCCAAGTTACTTAAATGCCCTGACTGGTAAAGGTGTACACGTTGTCACCGTGAACGATTACCTGGCTCGTCGGGATGCTGAATGGATGGGACAGGTGCATCGGTTCTTGGGGCTGAGTGTGGGGCTAATCCAGTCAAGCATGACTCCCAGCGAACGCCAGAAAAACTACGAGTGCGACATCACTTATGTTACCAACAGCGAAGTCGGTTTTGACTACCTGCGGGATAACATGGCGACATCAATGGCAGATGTGGTACAACGCCCATTCAATTATTGTGTAATTGACGAGGTAGACTCGATTTTAATTGATGAGGCGCGGACACCGCTGATTATTTCCGGGCAGGTGGAAAGACCTACAGAAAAGTATCTGCAAGCCGCTGAAATCGCATTCACACTCAAAAAAGACGAGCATTATGATGTGGATGAAAAAGCTCGTAACGTGCTATTGACAGATGAAGGCTTTGCTGAAGCCGAAAATCTTTTGGGAGTCACAGATTTATTTGACCCCGAAGATCCTTGGGCGCACTTCGTTTTCAATGCGATTAAAGCCAAAGAACTTTTCCTCAAGGATGTAAATTACATCGTCCGCAATGGCGAAGTGGTAATTGTAGATGAATTTACTGGTCGGGTGCTACCTGGACGGCGTTGGAGCGATGGACTGCACCAGGCTATTGAAGCCAAAGAACACGTAGATATTCAGCCAGAAACTCAAACTCTAGCGACAATTACTTATCAAAACCTGTTTTTGCTGTATCCAAAACTTGGTGGAATGACCGGAACGGCAAAAACCGAAGAACCGGAATTTGAAAAAATTTACAAATTGGAAGTTGCGGTAATTCCCACCAACCGCGATCGCAGACGCGAAGATTTGTCTGATATGGTCTTTAAGACAGAACCAGGCAAGTGGGGTGCGATCGCTAGAGAATGTGCCGAAATGCACGAACTCGGCAGACCTGTATTAGTAGGAACCACTAGTGTAGAAAAATCCGAACTTCTCAGTCGGCTGCTGAAGCAACTAGAAATTCCCCACGAATTACTCAACGCCCGACCGGAAAACGTCGAACGTGAGGCAGAAATCGTCGCCCAAGCCGGGCGAAAAGGTGCTGTTACCATTGCTACTAACATGGCTGGTAGAGGCACAGACATCATTTTGGGTGGGAACTCCGAATACATGGCGCGTCTGAAGCTGCGGGAATACTTCATGCCCCGAATCGTCATGCCAGAAGATGAAGATGCATTTAGCGTTCAAAGACCAGCCGGATTACCAACAGGACACGGTGGTGGTCAAGGCTTTGTCCCTGGTAAAAAAGTCAAAACTTGGCGGGCTTCACCAGAAATTTTCCCGACCCAATTAACAAAAGAAACAGAAAAACTACTCAAAGACGCAGTAGAAATTGCAGTGCGTGAGTATGGCGATCGCAGTTTACCAGAATTGGAAGCTGAAGAAAAGGTAGCTGTAGCAGCAGAAAAAGCTCCCATCGACGACCCTGTGATTCAGAAACTGCGCGAAGCTTACAACCGCGTTAAGCACGAATACGAACAATTTACTACCCGCGAACATGATGAGGTAGTGGGAATCGGTGGTTTGCACGTAATTGGTACAGAACGCCACGAATCGCGGCGGATTGATAACCAGTTGCGCGGACGTGCAGGAAGACAAGGTGACCCTGGAACCACGAGATTCTTCCTCAGTTTAGAGGATAACCTACTGCGGATTTTTGGTGGCGATCGCGTTGCTGGGTTAATGAATGCCTTCCAAGTGGAAGAAGATATGCCCATCGAATCTGGGATGCTCACCCGCAGTTTGGAAGGCGCACAGAAAAAAGTTGAAACCTACTACTACGATATCCGTAAGCAGGTATTTGAGTATGACGAGGTGATGAATAATCAACGTCGTGCTATTTATGCTGAACGCCGCCGGGTGTTAGAAGGTCAAGACTTAAAAGAACAGGTAATCAAGTACGCTGAAAAAACGATGGATGACATCGTTGACTACTACATCAACGTAGACTTGCCCTCGGAAGAGTGGGAGTTAGAAAAGTTGGTTGAGAAAGTCAAAGAATTCGTCTATCTGCTAGCAGACTTACAGCCAAATCAATTAGAGGATATGTCTGTTACTGAGATTAAAGCCTTCCTCCACGAACAGGTGCGAATTGCTTACGATCTCAAAGAAGCGCAGATTGACCAAGTTCAACCTGGACTTATGCGCCAAGCTGAACGTTTCTTTATCTTGCAACGCATTGATACCCTGTGGCGGGAACACCTGCAACAAATGGATGCCTTGCGCGAATCGGTAGGATTGCGTGGTTACGGACAAAAAGATCCGCTGATTGAATACAAGAGCGAGGGTTACGAACTCTTCTTGGATATGATGGTTAACATTCGCCGAGATGTAGTGTACTCGTTGTTTATGTTCCAGCCACAACCGCAGCCAATGATGCAGGCTTCGTCTGAGATGGTGTAGCAAGTTAGAGAAAATATCTCACACAAAGGCGCTAAGAGGCAAAGATTTCTTAGCGCTTTTGCGCTTTGATACATCGTTTGAAAAACAGTGTTTTCTGGATTTTGCTGAAATGTTGAGCCTGTTTTATTCTCTAGCCAGAGTCATTAAAGAGGGTTATTGTGAGCGGTGAGATTGACATTCAGGAGGCTGGGGGTAACCACGCGCAACTGATCTTTACTTAGGCTGTCGACGCTTTGCATCACGGAAGAGGGCGTTTCGATACGATTTTTTACTAGCCCGGCTATATACTTACAACTACAGTTTCTATTAATACTTATTCTTTAGTGCCTTTTGCAAGAACTGCCCTCTGCCTTTCTTTGTAAAATTGCTGATTACATGCTGATTACAAATTATGTATTTTGCATATTTTATCCTGCAAGTAGTATGGTACTATACTTTTATCAAGTATCATCAATCAAGTTAGAAGGAGGCTGATATATTTGGTAATTAGTCTCGGCATACAGCTTTAAAACTTTTTCTAATCAGCAAAAGTCTTCCTGTATAAGCACTACAGCCGATTTTTAATCTTGTGCTATGAACTTAAATAGTAAGCACATCCTTAACATTCAACCAATTCCGTTTAAAAAAACATCTTTTGGGTTTACAGAGTACTACAAATACTTAAGAATAATGCAGTATTTTTCAGGTATTAATGTTTGATTATTTACTTGCTTGTACAAGTAAATAAATGCCTGAAGGTGATCTCATTAGTCTCAAGCGAGCGAGTTCCATTACTCATGGAATGTCAATTTGTGCTGTGTATAAGTCCAAATGTTGTGAAAAGCAAACACCAATGGAGAATAAACGATGAAAACTGCAACAGCAATTGCAACCGCTTTGACACTATTGAGTCTAAGCACTGTCCCAGCCCTAGCTGCTACAGCTACTAAATACCAATTCAAGGGGCAGAATGCTTATGCCTCTTTTTCCCAATCTGATGATTGCAGCTATACTGACGTTTCTGTTTCTGCTTTTGATAATGTCACTAAAAGCGGGCCTGGCGCTCCTACTTCCCAGACAGGGGCTTACTTCTACTATTCAAGCTATAATTACTGCACCGGAACGCAGTCGTATGGTGACGGCTTTAGTGAAAACGTTACCTTCACCAGTAATAAGCTCAACTCAGCTACTTTGAATGGCAGCTTCACAGTTTACGATTACTATTTGGGGACTTCCAAAACTGCAACAGTCAATTTGACCTGGACGGGCACAGGTGATACCTACCGTGGTAAATCCCAAAGCCGCTATCAAAGTCCAGGCTACACATCAAGTTATCGCTATACTGGTTCCTCTCGCGATGCACAGGTTTCGGGCAGCGTTATCTTAGATGGGACAAATTTTGCGAATCTGCCTACTAGCTATGCTAGTCTCGGTACGTCAAGCAGTGGTTCTCTGGAGATTATCAAGTAGTAAGCTATAGTGTGATCTGGGAAAGTCTTCATGCTTGGGCTTGACTTGAGAAGAAGTGTTTCCCCATTAATACCCTCTGAGTGTCTAATTGGGGCGTTGCTGAATATGAGTATGAAATTCAAAAATTCTATATTTCAAACTTCTCTCTGCATGAGGTGAATTCATACTTAACACTCAGCAGCGCCTAAAAAATTATTGATAAAAAAGAAACCTTACCAGCTAGAAAAGTATCTTAGGCAAAATCTGCGGTTTTATAATTCCGAATTTAACAGCGATCGCTTCGACAGAAAGTCAGATATTCTGTAAAATTAGTTAGTGAAAAAGCTTTTATTTATCTGTAGTCAACATAAATTGCGAAGTCCTACTGCTGAGGCTGTATTTTCTGAATATGAAGGACTTGAAACGGACCCGGCAGGTTTAGATCGCTATGCCCAAGTACCAGTTTCAACAGAGGCTATTCAATGGGCTAATATTATCTTTGTGATGGAAAAACCCCATAAAAAGAAGCTATCCAAAAACTTTCAGCCATTTTTTAAAGATAAAAAAATTATCTGTTTAGCTATACCAGATGAATATGAGTATATGGAACCAGCTTTAATTGAGTTTTTAAAACAGAAAGTACTACCTTTATTAAAAATTAAATAATGAACATTTGGAGAGTTTTTAATTCTGAGCAATAAAATATTAAAGCAGTAGATCAAAGAGAGCAGTTTCTACTTGACTGCAATACATCAAGGGCATAAAATTACTTTAGCGATTACGGTGAAATTGTATTGAATCTAAGTTTAACTGCTATCTTTGTTATCAGGATTTCGTTCAAAATTGGCTATTTGCCAGAGCAATAACTATTAATTTCCTTAACTATTGAACTTTCTTCGGTACTACTCTTTTGCAGAGATACCAAAAAGCCCTTTGCTGCTGGTAGATTCTTTTTATCTATGGCTGTTGCTGCATTATTCAATTCCTTGCTGATGTTCTGATAGAGTGTGAGAAAGCGTCCTTGGAAACCTTGTAACTTTTCATCCTTAATTTCCAGTGCTTTCATCTGTTTGGCAAGTGGGTCTATCTTACCAGCTAGTTCAGTTAAAGCTTTAGAACCTTTTGCCGGATTGGGATTTTTAGCAAATTCTTGACCTAGAGTAGATGCCTGGTTGGCAACCTTGATGACTTTGTTACATTGGGCAACTTTACTTTCTCCACAACCTGCAAATAATAATGCGATCGCAGTAGTTGCTGAAATCATAAAACTTTGTTTAAATATGCTTTGCATACGTTCTATTTTCTCCGACTATGTTTGGCAAAAGTTAGACAAAGGAGATTGAGGCAAAAATACTTTTTTCTCAAAAGAATCTCTATTTCTGCTGCTGAATTTCTTTTATCCCTGCTACTTTATAATTCATTTTTGCCACAACGTGTATGTAATTTCACTTAAATAAATAAATTTTAAATTTTATAGTTGTTTTGCCTTCTACTCTGCCAATTTTGTAACTAACTTTAATATCGCAGTATTACCTGTAACATTCTTTTGTTCCCATAGCATCTGGTGATATTCAATCTTGCGCCAGGAGTCAACCATATCGTTGTAGTGCCTATGGAAAGCATGTCCTGATTGTCCAGGGGTGTGAATCGCTACCGAGTTATCCAAATTTCCCAAATCTACAATCATCCGCAGTGAAGGAATATCAGTCACCTCAAAGGATTTGTTTGCTCTCCAGCGGTTAGCATTCACTGTTTCGCCGTTACCAGGCGTGGCAAATGCACCACGATTAAATAAAGCTTCAATCGGTGCAACCCCAGATTTACCCAAAGTGGCATTACGAAAAGTAATAGTATGCAGCTTGCCCCAATTCCAGTTTTTCGGGTCTTTGCTTTGAATACGTTCTAATTCATCCACCGCTTTTGTGAAGGATTGTCGCAGGATTTGGTCGCGGTTCTCAACTTTTGGGGTGTTGCGATTATCCCACCAAGAACTATTGGGCTGGTTTACCAGATTTGCTACCACAGCATACCAGCGATCGCCTCCATTAGGATAGTACTTTTCAGGCAACTGATCGTGGAACGTATCTGCTAACAAGTGTTTCCAGAAGACTTCAAATAAGGCAGCAGCGGGCGATGTCATTCCTAACTGCAAATTCCAATCTTGTAGTAGTTTTTGGGCTGCTTGCAAGCGGGGTGTATCAACAGTGATAGATTGTAATAGTGGTACTAGTGTTTGGGCATTGAGATTGCGATCGTCACCCTGTATCTGCTGCACATCCTTTACAGAAATCAGTTGCGTTTGTTGTGAAATTATTTCAACGATGCGCTTTGCCCGATAGCCATAAACCCAGTCGGCGGTAATTAAATAAGGATATTCACGCGCGACTAAATTATTGGCAGTAGCAATATAACCTTGGGATGGATTGAAACTTTTGGGCAACTGTTCAAAGTCAATATAGCCTTGCCATTCATATTCATCCGTCCAACCAGGGACGGGATAACGCCCATCTCCCTTAGCGCGGATAGGGAATTTACCAGGCATTTGGTAGCCAATATTGCCATCAATGTCAGCGTAGACCAAATTTTGAGCAGGGACATCATAGTTACTGGCAGCAGTGCGGAATTCCTGCCAGTTTTGGGCGCGATTGATTTGGGGAATAGCATACCCTAGTTTGGAAGGTGCTAGGGCTGTCCAGCGCAGGGCTACGGCGTAGTTTTGCGGTAATTCTAAGGACTGACTTGGTTTGAACCCCTTCAGATTGGGCGAAACATCAGAGAGAATCGGCCCATGTCGGGTGTAGCGTACCGTTTGCACAATTGGCTGATTTCTGGCTACTTGAATCGTCTCTTGCACGAGTTGCATATCAACCCATTTGCCATTTACCTCATACTGATTGGGGTTTTTTGGATTGATTTTCTCAATGTATAAATCCATCACATCAGATTGTACATTGGTGACACCCCAGGCAATGCGATCGCTATGACCGATAATTACCCCAATCATTCCTGCAAAAGAAAAGCCAGTAACGTTGTAGGGACATTCTGCACTCTTGGGTGTGCAATGCAAACCGACCTCATACCAGATAGAAGGTATTTGCACACCTAAGTGGGGGTCATTCGCCAAAATTGGCTTACCTGTAGCTGTCCGCTGACCAGATATCACCCAGTTATTCGAGCCAATACCTATTCCTGTGGGTCCTATAAGTTGTTCCAAAGCCATCATTGGCTTAGTAATTGACTCTAAAGCAGGTAATATATCTGGAGAGTCGAGAAGTGAAGAAGATGGGGGGAAATAACTCTCCTTGTCCCCCTGTCCCCTTGTCTCCGTGTCCTTTTTCTTCTGGAACTCAGGCAAAATCACTGGCAGGTCTTTAGGGTATGGTGGAAAAAGTTCCTCTACTTGAGTTGGGGCAAGGGTTTTGAGCAGAATGGCACGTTCAATTTCGCTCTGGAAATTTCTGCCCAAATCGTAAGCCATTACCTTCCCCCAAGTCAGGGAATGCAGTATTTGCCAAGGTTCTGGCTGATACCCAGGATTGAGGAACTTGAGCACAGCGTATTCTAGACTCAGGGCGCTGCCTTGATGCTCTGCCAGATAGGCATTGACACCATCTGCATAAGCTTCCAGGTATGCCTTCATCTCTGCATTAATTTCCTGAATTTCTTGCTGCGCCACCCTCGCCCAACCCATTGTCCGCAGATATTTATCAGTGTCAACTTGAGAAGAACCAAACATTTCTGAGAGTCGCCCAGAACCAATGTGTCGCCAAAAATCCATTTGCCAAAAGCGGTCTTGGGCGTGGATATAACCTTGCGCCATAAATAAATCGTGGGAGTTGGCAGCATAAATATGGGGAATTCCCCATTTATCGCGCTGGACTTTAACTTCAGCCTTCAGTTCAGGTAGTTGAATTGTGCCACTTTCTTGCGGAAAGGATTGGCGCACAGTGTAGGTGGCAAATCCCACTAACAATAGCCCTAGCACTAACAGGAAAATCAGAGTAATTCTAAGTCTTTTACGTAACCAACCTTTCCTGGAGTTTTTCATTTGAGCTTCCCGTGGCATTGTTTAGTGAAATCAGACAATACTACAAGGTATTTAATCAAAATCTTCAGAAAAGTGCGATCTGCCCATTTAAAAGCGCCTGATTACACAGCTAAAATTTTGTTGTCCTAGCTGCCAGTAGAACAATAGTATCGCTCTCCTATTTTCCAAAGCTTGAGTGCAACCATCAGAAAGAGAATGCCTGCGATTGGCGAAACATAACAAAACCACAAAGGCACTAAAAAAGCATCTTCTTTTTCAAGTACTGCAAGCAAAGGAAAATAGCTGACGCAAGCAAGCGGTATCAAGAAAGTAAAGAATCGCTGAAACCACTTGCTATAAATTGCAAGAGGGTACTGAGCTGTTTCTACTCCTCCATAAGTGAGGATATTCATAATTTCGAGAGATTCAATAGTCCAGAATGTGAGGGTTGCTTGCATAATGACAATGCCAACAAAGAGTGCAACCCCACCAAAAAATGAAGTGCCTAAAAGCCAGAAATTTTTAAAAGTTAAAGGGATGTGGAGAGATGAAAGTGACCACCCCATAACAACAATTCCTTGAGAAAATCTTCCGATTCGTTTCAAAGTAAACTCTTTACCTAAAAGTTGAAGTGCTGTGGTGCGTGGACGAAGAAGTAAACGGTCGAAGTCTCCGCTTTTAATTATTGTTGAAAATGAGTCAAACCCTTTTCCAAGGGCATCAGCACAGGCGAAGGAAATATTAACTATTCCATAAAAGAGAGCAACTTCATTCAAAGTCCACGTACCAATACTATTAAAACGAGTAAAAAGTGCCCAGACTCCAAAAAATTCAACAGCAGTTCCTAAAAGCTGCCCTATGACTTGCAGCCAGAAGGAAACTTTGTACTGCATTTGCGACTTGAAAGATACAGAAATATATCGAAGGTAAAGTAAAAAATCGTTCATACTGTAAATTTATTTATGGGGTTTACCTCCTGTCTCCTGCCTCCTCATTCATCCCCCCTGAATTACAAGCTTTCTTATGCCATATTTCACAAGAACACGCCCAAGGATAACGATGACAACTATCCATAAAGTTTGATGGAGCAAAACATGAAACAGGGCATTTGGTTGAAGATTACCAGTAAAAAGACGAAAGGGTTTGTCGATTAGTCCTGAAAAAGGAAGTGCATTCAGAAAAGGCTTGCTCCACTCAGGAAAAAGTGGCAAAGGAACAATCATTCCAGAAAATATAATAATTAGAGTAGGCAGGATACTATTAATTCCCTCGCCAGAAATCGTCCACATCATTGATACAGTGAAAAGCATAGTTAATGCAGACGAAAGTAAAATTGCACCAAGAAAAGAGAGAAAAAAGGCAACAAGAGAAGCAAAGGATGGTGGAAAAGAAAGCGACCATTCATCAAGCCCCAAAAGGGGAAAAAGAAAAATTGTCACACAAAGAAGCGGAATAGCACGAAGTATCAGGGGCGTTGTGCGAAGTGCCAAAGCGCGAGTCAACCAAAAATTATAAAGGTCTGTGGGTCGGAGAAGATCGTATCCTACGGCACCAGATCGGATGAGTTCTTGAATATCTCTATCACCTCCCCAAGGGACAATTGCCATCAGAAACGCCTGTCCCAGCCACACATATCCTACAGCCTGTTGAAAAGTCATAGGTTGAGCAGAGGTTGCATGAGTAAAGAATGCCTGTAAAACCATTACTTTCACGAACCCCCAAAAAAGCTGAGTTACAACGCCTGCCAAAGCAGCAGTACGGTATTGCAACAGCAGTGTAAATCTAGCAACAAAGAGTGACCAATATGCTTTCATGGGACAATTCCTGCTGAAATTGCATAAAGTTCAGCAACTATCTCTTCAATAGGTGGATTTTCTACAAAAAGATCCTCTACTTCATGTTGTGAGGTAACTTGGCTAATCAAAGACGCAGCAGAAAGCTTTGTGGGATCGAAGGCCAGAGTTACGGTGCGACCTTCTTTAGAGATAATACTGACTCCTTCTTCTTCAAAGAAGAAATCATCGTTTGCTAGGTCAATTCTTAAGTACCGACGCGAGGAAACTTGAGAACGCAGTGCTGCTAGAGTTCCATCACAAAGGATCTCACCTCCACCAATAATAATTATGCGATCGCACAATGCCTCGATATCATCCATATCATGGGTAGTCAGGATGGTAGTTACTTGATGAGTTTTATTCAGCGCTTTGATAAATTTTCTGACTGCAAGCTTTGAAACTGCATCAAGCCCGATGGTAGGTTCATCAAGAAAAAGAATTTCCGGTCTGTGAAGCATTGCTGCTGCAAAGTCACATCGCATCCTTTGACCAAGGCTTAACTGCCTCACCGGAGTCGAGAGAAAACTTGCAAGACCAAGCAAATCAATCATTTCTTCGCGTGTCTGGCGATACTCTGATTGGGGAACGCGATAAATATCCCGTAGCAAATCGAAAGACTCAATCACTGGCAGATCCCACCAGAGTTGCGTTCTTTGACCAAACACTACACCGATACGATTAACGTGCCCGATTCTATCTTTCCAAGGAGTTCGGCCGCCAATTATGCATTTTCCACTGGAAGGTACGAGAATACCACTTAAAATTTTAATCGTAGTCGATTTACCAGCTCCATTTGGGCCAATGTATCCTACAAGTTCTCCCCGCTCCAGCGAAAACGAAACTCCTTTGAGGGCATAAACTTGTCTAGTTTTTCGCTGCACAAGCCCTCGTATTGAACCGAAAAGCCCAGAGGAACGTTCAGACACAAAGAAAGTCTTGCTGAGATTTTCGACAAGAATGTGAGACATATTTTGTTAGTCTGTTATTGCGAAGAAAGGCAGAAGGCAGGTGGTCACTGAGCTTAGTCGAAGTGAGGTAGTGTTTCGACTACGCTCAACAACCAGGCAGGGGGCCAAAAATGAGCTTGGCTGGATTAAGAATTGTGTTGGTAGAGGTAGCTGGGCCGATAAATGTCGGCGCGATCGCTAGGGGAATGAAAAATTTCGAGATATATCATTTAATAATAAGTAAATTGCCAATGCAATCCCCATGCCAAGAATCACCCTAGAAGTATCAGAGGAATTATCTCAACAACTAGCACAAGTAGGCGATCGCTTACCCGAACTGCTTGCTTTGAGCCTCCAACAACCAGCTGTACCAGCACAAGTTTACCGATATATCTTAGATTTTTTGGCCAGCAACCCCACTCCTGAACAAATTGCTGAATTTAAACCTACTCCCGAAATGCAAGAACGTTTGCGTACCTTGCTAACACGCAGTAGCGCAGGTGAACTCACACCCACGGAGTTGAAAGAACTAGATGAATATGAACGTATTGAACACTTAGTTGTGATGATTAAAGCAGGTAACTTATCTTATTTGACAAGCTGACCGTGAGTGTAAACTATATTCCGATTGTTCTTCGCCGACTCGTAGAAGAACGCGCAAACTACAGATGCGAATATTGCCAGTTACCCGCAGGAGTTGCTTT
Organism: Nostoc sp. ChiQUE02; assembly: GCF_034531305.2. Lineage (NCBI taxonomy): Bacteria > Bacillati > Cyanobacteriota > Cyanophyceae > Nostocales > Nostocaceae > Nostoc > Nostoc sp. ChiQUE02. The sequence goes on along the minus strand of NZ_JAVRBN020000044.1, from coordinate 3,290 downwards.
TTTTGCCCATGAGATTGATCATGTTATTGCTCAAAAGCACGGCGGTGTAACAAATGCTGATAATTTAGCCCTAACCTGCTGGCGATGTAATCGTCATAAAGGTACTTAGGATCTTTTGATCCAGAAACAGTTGCTCTTAGTTTTCTCTTCAACCCACGCACCCAGAAATGGGCTGAACACTTCACCTTTTTAGAACTGTATCTGCTGGGATTAACGCCTACAGGACTTACAACGATTAGATTACTACAAATAAATAGCGACGAACGACTAGCTGAACGGCGGAGATTGCGCTGAACTGTTCAGACCTGACGCAGGCATTCACTTACACAGCTAAAATGATTTTAAGGAAACTCTTCAGCAGAACCGCAACGCTGAAAATTAGCCTGTAAGTATTATCTGGTGCGATCGCAGGAGGCAAAACATGAGCTTGGCTGGATTAAGAATTGTGTTGGTAGAACCAGCTGGGCCCATCAATATCGGCGCGATCGCCAGGGTAATGAAAAATTTCGGGCTATATCATTTAGTATTAGTGAATCCCAAATGCGATCCGCTATCAGAGGAAGCTTTGATGATGGCTGTTCATGCTAAGGAAATTTTAGAATCTGCGGTATTAGTGGCGACCTTACCAGAAGCATTGCATGGATGTGTCAGGGCGATCGCTACAACTGGTCGCGTTCGCAGTTGGGAAACACCCTTAGAAAATCCCCGCACTGCACTACCCTGGTTACTGGAGGAACCAGAAAAACCCGCAGCACTGATTTTTGGCAGGGAAGACCGGGGATTAAGCAATGAAGAATTAAATTATGCACAGCGGTTTGTTGGCATTCCCACTAGTCAAGATTATGTAGCCCTAAATTTGGCTACTGCCGTAGCAATCTGTTGTTATGAATTGTCACAATGTACTCAACAAACTGACACTCAGACCTTACCCCAAACTGAACTTGCACCCTTAGATGTTGTGGAAGGATACTACCAGCAATTAGAATCACTATTACTGAAAATTGGTTATGTATATCCCCATACGGCAGCTAGTCGTATGGGAAAATTTCGCCAATTGTATAATCGCGCTCACTTGAAAACTGGGGAGGTCGCCATGCTGCGAGGGATTTTACAGCAGGTAGAATGGGCCCTTAAAAACCAGAAGAATAGTGAAAACTTGTAATTATTCGTTTAATATGTACGCAATCATCCCCCCAAAATGATTAATATGGCTTAAACTAAACACAAAAATGCTACTTAGTGGCAAAGTGGAATTTGAGTATTAATATTGCTTAAAGACTAAGTTTGGGGTCAGGAGTCTGCAAGAAAACAGTCAAGTGGGTCACAAGGAGTAACGGTGTCAGAGTCAAGTGACGAACTAACAGCTTTCTCGCGGCGTCAACCCTTAAATCGCCGCCAGCGGCCACAAAAAGTTCAAAAAGTGGTACAAAAGAAAGTTAAAGCTAATAGCCAGCAGCAAGCTGCAAATGGACGACAAGCAGCGCTAACACGCCCAAAAAATCAAATCAGTCCTCCCCCAATCCCTGGTGGTACACGTAGGGTAAAATCAGGGTTAGTCATGCCAGCGGCAGTAAAACCAACACCTAGTGTGAAAGGAAAAATTCCTCCCTTCCGGCCAGGTGCTGTGATGGTCAAAACAGTGCGAATGGAAAAGCCAAAAACAGGCAGGCGCTCATCGCGGAAGACGCGGTTAAAGCCAATGGCCAAAACCATATTGTATGTTGTGCGGTTATTGATTGTAGGTGTTGGGATGGGTGCAATTGTCGGTACGGCGTTGTCAGTATTAGACCCGGCTAATCGCATCAGCACCAATTCGGCACCGCAATCTAATAGTAACGTGGCGCGATCGCAGCCACAACCTACTCAAACTCCTACAGTTGCAACTTCGAGTCTGTATTTATCCCAGGAAATTACCCCTTTGAAAAATGCCGTGCAAAATTTGGCGGCTACCAACCCAAATCTTACACCTGGAGTTTTCTTAGTAGATTTGGATACTGGTAATTATGTAGATGTCAATGGCTCTACCAGTTTTCCGGCGGCTAGCACAATTAAAGTGCCGATTCTGATTGCCTTTTTCCAGGATGTGGACGCAGGGAAAATTCGCCTGGATGAAATGCTGACCATGCAACAGGATATGGTAGCAGGCGGTTCAGGAAATCTGCAATACAAACCAGCTGGAACCCAGTACGCTGCTTTGGAAGTTGTCACTAAAATGATTACCATCAGCGACAACACGGCGACAAATATGCTGATTGCCCGACTGGGAGGCATCGATGCTTTAAACCAGCGTTTCCGTAATTGGGGATTGACAGCCACCATAATTCGCAATCAACTCCCAGATTTGCAAGGCACAAACACCACTAGTCCCAAGGAACTAGGGAATTTGATGGCGATCGTGAGTCAGGGAAATTTAGTAAGTATGCCATCACGCGATCTCATGCTCGATATCTTGCGTCGCACCCAGAGAGACACTTTGCTGCCATCGGGTTTGGGAACAGGCGCCAGAGTATACCACAAAACGGGCGATATTGGCACAATGTTGGCAGATGCAGGTTTAATTGTTGTTCCGACTGGCAAACGCTATGTAGCTGCTGTCATGGTACAACGTCCAAATAACGACCCTCGCGCCGAAAAATTGATTAGCTCAATTTCTCGTGCTGCCTACCAAGAGTTTAGCCAGAATGCTGTCACACCCAACAGTACCACAAGCACTATACCCGCAAATGGTTATCAGCCCCAGGTTGTGAGTCCTGCTTTACCCAACGCTACAACAGGCACAGTGCCCATCAGTGGTTATCAGTCTCCTGTTGTGAGTCCTGTACCCAACGGTATGGGAAGTACTGTACCCACAAACGGTTATCAATCTCCAGTTATGAATCCCCAGTATTACCCACCAAGATAGGGACTTTCAAATAAAAAAATAATCAATCGTGGAGTGAGCAGGGGGAGCAGGGGAAGAAGATATCTGATAGTCGTCTTAGATAGAGGAATTGAGTAATTTATTTTTTTGGAGTAACCATAATTCATAATTATTAGACATCTCCAAAAACTATCAAAGCTTTGCTGTGACTAGCTCATAATATCCAAGCGCAAGGCTCGCTAACTAGCTAGTCTATACGATAAAATAAGGCTTTGAGATATTTCTTGATAATAACGAGGCAAAAATATGTAGTTATATACGTTGATTTTAGCTTGATGGCAAAGGAGCTATTGTTGTTGGCAATATTAACGCTCCAATTCGCAATCTGACTAGTCCACAAATTGTCAAAATTACTTGCTCATACTTTTTA
>NZ_JAVRBN020000043.1:0-54186 GCF_034531305.2 Nostoc sp. ChiQUE02 | reverse complement strand
TTCAGTTGGTAGTCACTCGATAAGTTCACCCTATCATTGCTCTGTCTATTTTTGGATCTTATTTAATCCTCAATCCTTAAGTATTTTTAAATCCTTTAATATGCGTAGTAGTACCGCAACCTAAATGATTAAATCAACAATAACTAATAAATAAAAGTTAAAGAAAGGGCTAATCGAGAACATAAAAAACCCCGACTTGATAGCCGAGGTAGATGGGAGAAGTCCAAATGTCGATGGGATATTTTAAAACCGAAGTCTGTTTTTCTTAGTTAACACCCAATACAACCAAAACTATATAGGTAATAGACAAGGTGCAATTTTAGCTATGCAGCTTACTTTGGGGCTTTACTAAGCTATGTAAATAAATATAACAATAATATTACAAATGGTCAACTAGACTTGACAAAAAAAGGCTGATATATACTATAAGGAATACTTATTAAGGTAGTACGATCGGCAAATAAAACGGGTTACTGGGTAAGATAGTGCAGTGAAAACGAGAACCGATATTTTGGGGAGTAGAAAAACTAAGCGATTAGCTGCACAATTCAGGGTAGGTGGAATTAAGCCAGAGATTTGAGAAGCTAGCTACTAGATCGCGAAAGTCTTTACAATTCCCTTGTTGACTCAAAAAGTATTTCTCGACCTATGACGAATCAAGCTCCTATCCCGGTTATTGTCAACGGTGCTGCTGGCAAAATGGGCCGTGAAGTGGTTAAGGCGGTGGCACAAGCGCCTGACTTAAACCTAGTGGGTGCAATTGACTACAGTTTGGAACATCAAGATAAAGATGCTGGGGAGTTGGCGGGTTTAAGTGAACCTTTGGAAGTGCCGATTACCAATCAATTAGAACCGATGTTGGGGTATGTGGCTGGGGATAGACAGTCTCCTCCAGGGGTGATTGTAGATTTTACCCATCCCGATTCAGTTTATGACAATATTCGCAGTGCGATCGCTTACGGTATTCGTCCTGTAGTCGGCACCACTGGGTTAAGTCCAGAACAAATTCAAGACTTGGCAGATTTTGCCGACAAAGCTAGCACTGGTTGTCTAATTATTCCTAACTTTTCCATTGGCATGGTACTGTTGCAACAAGCCGCGATCGCAGCCTCCAAATATTTTGACCATGTGGAAATTATCGAACTGCATCACAACCAAAAAGCTGATGCTCCCAGTGGTACTGCCATTCAAACGGCGCAGTTATTAGGAGAATTGGGTAAAACTTTTAACCCTGCTCTTGTAGAAGAAACGGAGAAGTTACCAGGAGCTAGAGGCAGTATCGCAAACGAAGGGATTAGAATTCATAGCGTGCGCTTGCCGGGATTGATTGCCCATCAGGAAGTTATTTTTGGCGCAGCAGGACAGATTTATACTTTACGACATGATACGAGCGATCGCGCTTGTTATATGCCAGGAGTGCTACTAGCGATTCGCAAAGTCTTAGCGCTAAAGTCGTTAGTATATGGATTAGAAAAGATACTTTAAACTCACTATTGGGTATTCATTACTTAGCACTCATGTTAGTACCACTGACTCGCCAGAAATTTGAACAAGTTGTCCCCCTAATTGCCACTGGTTTGCAGTACAAGTACTACTGGGGGAAGTTCTCAAATTTTTTGCAACGGCTGTTAATTTCTGTAGTTGCCGTAGTTGTTATTTTGCTTTTAACAGTCGTTTTCAGGCTTGAGTTTGCTTCAATAGTATTTGTGCTAGGGGTAGTTAGCGCCTTTTTTTGGCTGTGGTATCCAGTGTTTCAAGCAAGTATGCGGAATTTACAATGCCGCCGTTACAAGTACGGCGGCTTTTTCCGTGGTCGGGTACTAGATTGGTGGATTACAGACCAGTTGATAGGTAAAACTGAAACAGTCAACAACAAAGGCGAATTGGTGATTGTAGAAAACCGAGAAAAACAAATAAACTTAGAGATAGGTGATGACACAGGATTTAGCATTGAATTTGTAGCACCATTACGTTCTGCCTATAAAGTTATTACTCGCGGTCAAATTGCAGAAATGGTAGTAATGTCAAATCGCCCAGATTTAAGCAGCATTGACGAATTCAGTGATATATACTTTCCCAATCGTGACCTGTGGGTCAGCGATTATCCTTATCTGCGGCGAGATTTCTTTAACGAAGTCGGTCGCCGCTTGCGTGAAGAGCAACAAAAAAAGCCGCGTCGGCGGCGTCGTACAGTAGAGGATTGAAGAATAAGTGAAGCAGTCCGGATGATGTAATCAACGTTAATTAGACGGCTTACTATAGTGTCGGTCTAATTAGCTGAATAGAAAAGACCTCTTAGAGGTTTTACCATACAAAATAGTCTCTCTCCGAGTAGGAGAGGGAAATACTTAAACTTTAGTTCAAGGCTGGGAGAGGTTCGTCGAACTTATGTTAAAGAGAACATCCCGCTTTGATGAGTTTCCCTTGCAAACGATAAGTTACTGTCCCACAAACAAAACCTGCCGACTTAGGTTCTACATAAGTCCGCTTTGGCGGATTTTGTTTATCTAGCTGCAATTTCCAATTGTCAGATATTTTTTCTAGAGTGGGAAAATTCCTTAAAAATTGTGAGTCTGCAACAATATCGCGAGGACCCTTAACACTTATCTTAGAACTATTTAGGTATATATTATCATCATAAACAACATTTTTATTTTTAGTGTTAGTGTTAATACTTTTGCCAGGAAAAGCATAGAGAATATTTCTCAGAATTCTAACGTCAGATGAGGTATGAGCATATATTTGACTCCCTCCAATTTCTGGACTTTGATTATTTAAAACAGCTGTGTTATTTACAATATCAACATGGTCACTTAAAAATGCATGAATACCTGATCCACCATTATTAAATGTAAGATTGTTTTGAACTAAAGTACGTCCTTTATATGCACCCAATTTTGAGTTATTCTGATCGTTTCTTGTGCTATCGATAATAATGCCATTACCGTCTGTGATCTTTCCGACTGCAATCCAAGGGATGTACATACGATTGTTGTAGGACTTGTTGTTGGTCACAAACATCTTGTATCCGCGGTTGTTATCAGAATTCCAATTGTTCAACATCGAAATGCCACTGCAACCATAAATGCTATACCAGGCATTATCGAACACCACGTTATTATTTACTGTCACATAGTCCGATTCAATCGCTGAAATGCCTGCTCCTCCACACCCATGTACCTTGTTGTTGAGAATACGTATATGGTGACTATGACCATTTTTTCGTCCATCCACGCTAATGCAGTTTCCATTTGTTAGCGGGTTTATTTTGTTAGTTTTCTGACTCATCGCATAATCAAGGGTTATGTTGGCATTGTTTCCTATGACCTCCAGCCCATTTATCTCAATATATGACGCTCCATTGTGAATCAAAATTCCATTCCATCCATTGTGCTGAATTTTCGGCTGATGTCCAGGATATGCTTTAAACTTAATCCATGCATTTGCTGTTCCAGAGCGAGTAATAGATACTACGTTCCCATTGGGGTTAGCATTCGTGTAGACTCCGTTCATAATTAATACGGTATCCCCAGGCTGCGTAAGATTTGCCGCCTTTTGAATAGTCTTAAAAGGGGATGAAGAAGAAACTCCACTATTTTTGTCGTTTCCAGTAGCACTAACATAATATGTTTTCGGTGTCGCTTTAGTGCTGATTAGCTGGCGGCTGGATAGGAGTATTTCCTTATCAGTGGATACCTGACGGACATTTTCAACTAAAGATACTTTTATACTTTCTCCCTTAGGCAAAAGACTTAATACCACAGGAATTGCAAGATATGCACTTAAACTGAAACCTTGAATTACCACAAGAAAAGGCTCCTTGATCGGCACTACTTAACAAAAATATCAGGATATTCAGTGATTTTGAATACTCTTTTGGATACAGAATAAGATAGAGTTGGCTTTCTTAACTCCCCCGATTTCCATCTTGTCCATAGGCTTGCCAAGCCAAGTCTACCAATCCATCAACGATCGCAGCTGCTACAACTGCATTACCTTTGCGACTGTCAATTGTAATGTGAGGCACTAGAGAGTCTTGTAAGCGCTCCTTAGCTTCATCAACATTTACAAATACTACTGGAGTCGCAATTATTAAAGCAGGTCTAATTTCCTCAGCTTCAATTAAATCCACTAGTGCTGTCAGTGCTGTTTGCGCTTGCCCCACCACAAAAATGCCCTCTGGATAACGCTTTGCTAAGGTTTCTATTCCCCATGCTGCCCGAGTTTTTTCTTTTTGGGGGCGTGTTAAAGCTTCCATGCTGCAATACATCGGATTAGCAAAGGTGTTTTGAATGTCGTAGGCAATGCCTACTTGTACCATTGGCACATCTACTACAATCGTGGTACGCGCGGCTAGTGCTGCTGCTCCAGCTTGCAAGGCACGCTCAGAAAAGCGAATCAAAGACTTATACTCAAAGTCAGCCGTCGCGTAGATTACCCGACGCACAATCTCATACTCTGCGGGTGAAAAGACATGATCGCCAATTTCACTATCAATGATTGCTAAACTTTGAGCATCAGTTACGTGCCATTCCATTTTTGTTGAGCTTCTCAAATATTAGCTTTCAGCTTATCAGCTTCAGAGAGTCAAGAGTTAGGAGTTAGGAGTTATAAGTTAATTAAAAACTACTAACTCCTAACTACTCACTCATAACTACCCACTCATAACTCATTACTCGAAGAAGGGCGACTGAAAATAGGAGATAAGTAGGCAACCAAGACGCCAATCAGAAACCCAGATATATTGCGAACTAGAGGTAACCAGTCACTTGTACGTGTCACCACTGGCCCAATGCCAAAGGCAATAAATAATATTCCCCACAAAGGTGAGAAAATTAAAGCCCATTGCCAAGCAAAAACTTGTCCTTTATCGCGGGGTTGAGCCGCAAATCCACAAATCACCCCACCAATAACTGAGGTAATCAAGGTGAGAATCCATTGCTCTCGCGGTAGCCCGGGAACAACATTGCAACCACCTTTGAGTAAACAGCCTTTAACCGATTCTAAGGCTTGCAGAATAGCTTGGTCTTCGCCTTGTTCGCGGACAAAGTACAAATTACCGAAGCGGGTTTGCAGTTCTATCCAAAAAGTCCGGGGTAAAAGTTCATAAACAGCGTCGCCGACACTAAAACTGAGAATGTTACCGCCACGAGAATCGGCAACTAGTAGAATGCTTTTGTCATCCAAACCCCAATATTTTATAACTGCACGACCTGGGGTGCGATCGTACTGGGTCAATACTCGCAGTTTCCAGCCTGTGTCGGCTTCAAACTGCTCTAAATCTTTGACAAGCTTTTCTTCTTGCAGGACAGGCAGAGATTTAGCTAAGTCTACAACTGGAGTAAAGGTGTCAGGGAGTAACTCAGGATTGTCATAAGCCAGTGCTGGGGGAGAATGCATGACCCAAATTGACCCAGCCAGGAAAAATACTGCAATGGACACTAAAATTCGTCGCCAAAAACAAGATTGCATGGACGTTTTTATACAAATATCAACGGTAGAAGTGAACAAGTTGTTTTAAAAGAGTACTGGAAAAATGATAGTTCTTTACACTTGTTTACTTTACTCTAATCTAAGGGATCAAAGCAAAGCGTTTTTGGGCATTGAGAATTGGGCACTTGTACTGAGCGTACCCCTGCGGGGAAGCAAGCTACGCGTAGTGTCTCGTAGAGAAGCCGTAAAGCCTGCGGCATAGCTACGCTTAGGGCGCAGCCTCTCCAAGAGTTGTATTGGGAAGATGTAGAGGGGTGAGAAGAAAGACTTGCTCCAACTTCTCCTCTGCTCCCCTGCTCCCTCATCTCGCTATTTTGTATTCTCTATGACCCATACCCCATGCCCAAATTTAATCTTCGTCATCAAAATTGGTGGCTTCCCAACTAGCGGCGTCGTTGTAACCGTCATGAGCGCGGTATACTTCTGTTTTGATCCGGCGATTTTCTTGCCTCAGCACTTCTCGTTCTCGCAACGTTAGTGGTGGTTTTTCATTGCTTGGCAAGCGATCGCTTATTCGCCTCGCTGGTTTTTGGCGCGTGAAGTTTCTCCAAGCAGCTTTCGCGCCAATTAAGATGCTGCGTGTACCTACTTGCAGATTTTGAGCCTGTTTTCTGGCACTATCAAGACTTTGGTCAACTTGTTTCACGACTTGACTAGCACTTTTTACACCCTCACTGACATCATCAGTTAAGTCAGTAATTTCTAAGCCAGTCACGCGGATAGCTTCTAGAGTGGGCGGTAACTCACGTGAGAGGGTATCAAATAGCTTTTCTGCACTGCGAGCTGCGCGTGCTAACTCCTGCAAAGCCGGTATTGCCGCCACTAAAACCGCAGTTAAGCTTGTGGCAACTAAAAGTAAGGAAAGTCCCAACCAAAACAGGGGGTCAATCACGGTTGTGTCATTTATGAGCGTTCTAATTGCTGGGGAAACGAATCTGGGTCTTCAAGGGATGTTTGTCGCTTCAAGACTTGGCTTTCCCGCTGACTGGCATCTACACCTGCTGCGATCGCTTCCCGTAATCTATCTAAAGTCTCATCCCAGTTTCGTAATGCGCTAGCAGAGAGACGATCTGCCTGGATTTGCACACTCGTGGATAAGTCTTCTGCCAAATCTGGGATAGCATTGGCAGATTTTTTCAAAATTTTACGCGTTTCGCGCCCTGTGCGTGGAGCCACAAGCAAACCGGTCAAAGCACCGATAGTAGCTCCTAGCATCAAACCGCCAATAAATACTCCAGAACGGTTATTAGACATCTTGTTGTTTCTCTCCTTACACCTATTTTAGGTGGGTTTTCTCCCCTTGCAAGACTCGACCGATTTTATCCAGTTAATCTATCGTGACAAAATATCAGCCATAAATGTTGCGTTTATTCATTAATATCAAAAGCATTAATTACTTATAATTCAAAATTAATTCAAAATTCCCCGTGTCTGACAAAGTTTTCATACCTCCGGTAAGCCTTCTGGTGGGGTCTAAAGCCCAAATGACGTTCAGACTTCTCTTTGTGTTACCACATCTCTTCTGGTTCCGTACCCTTTTCCTGAGGGAGACGCTCTTGCTAGCAAGCTTTAAGAGTAGGGGTATGGAAAGGCAAAGCGATGCCTGCGGCGGGCTATGCCTACGCCAGAAGCCAATGCAAACTGTGGGATCTTGATACGGACTTATCTCAGTGCCAGCCCTAATTATAAATGTTCATGTGAACCTGATATAACTCATTTTTCAACTGTTCTTTTCCCAGATGTTAACTTTAGCTTAAGAAAATAACGCTGCCAGATTTGCTGTCCTAGCAAAAGTAGACTGATAATTTGCCGCACTTGTTGAATTTGCATTTGTAGCGCTTGATTTCTCTGCCGTAAGTTATAAATATTCTGCTGGCTGAGATAAATATTTTCGGGTGCTTTATTCAGTGCTGTATGGGTACAACTTTCATAGGCGGTTAACCTATCTGTTATGTATGCTAGCTGCTGTTTGAGTTGCCACACCCGCCAAGCCACATAGAGTAGTAACAGCGAAAATAAGGTGTTAATTATGACAACTAAAATTACCATTGTTTATCTTGACCAATATTAACTTTAAGGAATTGTTCTATATACTTGATTTGGCTCTTATTTAATGATGAAGAAACTAGAGGATAAAAATTATGGGATAAAATACACTCTAGATTCTGGCAATAAAGAGTAGTTAGATATTGAAAGGTTTTAATAGGTAAAAATTAGTTTAACAAAGGCTGATGGCTAAAAAATCGCCAATTTGCCAATTTTGTAACAATTAGATATCCACACCTCGCAAAACCACAGCTACAATTGCCTAAGATTCACGACTCGGTTTGCGAAATCAACCCGTATGCTCAATAAGCCCCATCATTACTACTTCCCACTCCTTAACCTAATAATCCTAGTCAATTTGCAACCTTTGTCGTATGTAAGCACAATGGCATAGCCCCTTCAACAGACGGTGAGAGACCTACACTCCTTGGAGACTCCCAAGCATCGCCTTTATTATTGTGTTCCTACCTCTACCAGTTTTCCAGCCTGTCGCGTGAAGTTAACTAATATTTTGCCTATAAAAACCTCACTCGTGGTTCACCAACTAAAAATTGCTGGGTGTGGACTCAGGAAAGGAGAGAGTCGATTAATTTCTCTTCCCTCAACTTTTACCCTTTTCTCAGCCGAAGGCTTCCCCGTCTCTCTATCTCCTCTTAACCTCTTCCCTGCTGAAAACTTCTCTCTAGTATTTCACGAATACTTTAACGATAATGATTATCTTTTTTATACATCCAGTAGGAGTTGAGGATGTCAAAAAAATTACCATTTAATAATTTTTTCCAAGCTATTCTTGTTGCCTTGACAATTGGATTTGTTGGGTGTGGAAATCAAGCTGCAAGAACTACATTCACTCAGACTAGCACCCAGGTAAATGAGAATCTTCCCCAAGTCGTAGCGACTACAAGCGTACTGTGTGACTTAACCAGACAGGTTGCTGGGAATACAGTTAACCTCACCTGCTTAATTTCCCCTACTGCCGACCCCCAATTTTATAAACCAAAACCGGAAGATCGTAAAGCTATTGAGCAAGCTAATCTTATTCTTTATACTGGTTACAATTTTGAACCAAATCTGATCAAATTAATTAAAGCGACTAAAAACTCTGCGCCGAAAATAGCCGTCGGGCAACTGGCAGTTCCTAAGCCACAAATATTTCAAGCAGGCGGTAGGAATGTAAGCGATCCTCATCTTTGGCACAATACCAAAAATGCTATCAGAATGGTCGAAGTAATTAATAGTAACCTGAGAAAATTAGAATCTAGTGATTCAGAGGCTTATACTAGCAATACTAAAAAAATTAAAAATGAACTCACTCAACTAGATCGCTGGATTAAATCAAGAATTGTTAGTATTCCTGCCAAAGAACGAAAGTTAGTTACAACCTCTGATGCACTGGGTTATTACGCCAAAGCATACGGCATTTCATTAGTAGGGGGATTGCAAGGTATTAGTACTAACGAAAAACTGACAGCCGCACGAGTCAAAAATTTGGCTATAAACATTAAACGGGCTAAAGTTTCAACAATTTTTGCTGATGTGGAAATTAACCCTAATTTGATTGAATCTGTAGCCACAGAAGCTGAAGTGAAAATCTCTGACAGGAAGCTGTATGCTGAGGGACTTAGCGAACCAGGAAGTGATGCGGACACTTATCAAAAAATGATGATTGCCAATACACGCACAATTGTAGAAGGATTAGGAGGAACATATTTGATGTTTGAAGTGAAACCTGCTAGGTAGCTAGAACATCAATTCAGTAAACCTAGAAACCGGGTTTTTGGAGATTACACAAAACTCGGTTTATTAGCTCTTTTTTAAAGACATAATTGGTGTTTTAAACGTTAGTAAAGATGGATAAAATATATTGTATTATTCAGCTTTTTCAGGTGTCCACCATAGCAATGCTTTCCTTTGCATCTCTTTGATAAACCCATCTTTCCCATCCCATCCATATATCCGATGATATCGTTAGGATACTGCTTCGCTAACTTACGTTTTAATTCACTATATTTATGTGCATCTTCGGTATGTGCAATCATGTAATCTCGAATTTCATCAGGATTTAGAAACAACACTATTGAAGTAGACGCGTAAAATATCGCTTCACTTACTTTGAATCCAAAATTTAAATCCAAAATCTAAAATTGACTCACCATCCCCAAGTACCAGGAGCGCCTTTAAATGGTCCAACAATATCACTGGTTATCCAACCGCCGTAGAAGTTACCTGGTTGTGGTTGCACCTCTTCTCCATTCACGTAGCATTTATCCATAACATGAGCGTAAAAAGCTACATAATCCTTCATGGATTCAAAGGCTGGTGTGGGGTTGGGGTAGAACCAGGCAGCATTATGAACTTCTTTATCACCAAATCGGATTGTGTAGTAACCAGCACTTCCCTTCCACTCACAAAAGCTAGATTGCGGTGTTAGATGTAGATATTCCATTTTGATATCCGCAGGGGGAATGTAGTAAGAAGGAGGATGACTAGTTTCTAAAACACGTTTGGCGTTGTGGGTATCTGCAATTATTACTCCGTTAAAGATTATTTGGATATGTTTGTTTGTATCCTCCAGACGAGGAGGACGGGGGTAATCCCAAACTGATTCTTGTCCGGCAGCAGGTTCGATGCGTTGAGAATAAACCATCGTAAAATCTTGATGTGAGTGGCTTTGAACGATTCGCTCTCAAGCTTTATGATAAAGCGATCGCTCGATCACATCAAGTCTTAGTAGACAATTTCGTAAATTTGTGGACAATTGAGGGTTGAAATTTAGCAGGCATCTGAACTTTAGAGGAGTACAAAGTTTGTTTGACTATATTCACTACGAACTTAGCCAAGGCTGTACTTAGCTGCAAGCAGTGATGAATCGGCCTCAACAAATAGCCCGTCATCGATATCGTTTTTACCGTACCTCTTTAAGACTATCAACTTGCTTGGTAAACAACTCAGTGAATAAACTAAGCACAGTCCGTTCTTCACGCACTTTTATATTGGCACTGATGGACATACCTGATTGTAAGGTGACGTTTTTACCCTTAATCACTAAGGATTGTTTATTCAATGATACTTTTGCCGGAAATCTATAAAACTGATGGGTTTGGTCTGGCTCTAATGCGTCTGATCCTATCCCAATTACTTCCCCTTTGATATCGCCAAATTCGCTGTAAGGAAAAGAGTCAATTCTAACATCTACCTTCATGCCTTTTCGCACAAAACCGATATCTTTGTTAGTGATGAAAACTTCAGCTATATAGTTTTCATTTGGGACAATTTGCAGCAGTTTTGTAGTCGGATTAGCTACAAATCCAGGGTTTTTTGCTTGCAAATCGAAAACTGTTCCAGCTACAGGCGCACGGAGTTCTTGATATTTAACATTTAATTGGGTTTGAGAGATTTTACTATTGACATCTGCTAAACGCTGCTCATTATCTAAGATAACTTTCATGAATTGGCTATCGATTGTGGCAATTCGCTGTTTGTTATCAGCTATCTTATCCAAAATGTTTTTATCAGAAACGGCTACCGTATTACTTAGCTCTTGCCGTCCTTTTTGAATATCAAATTGGAGGCGTTTCTGTTCTTCACCTAGTTGTGCTACTTCTGCGGCGAGGGTTTGCACTTGTTGTTGCTGGTTAAGATATTGAAGCTGAGAAATACCGCCTTCTTCTGCTAATATCTTCAGTTTATCTAAAATCTGCTGTTGGATTGCTAAACCTGCTTTCGTATCTTCTAGTTTGACTTGGTTTTGAGAAAGTTGTTTCTTGGTTTTTTCTACTTCTAATTCCGCCGCAGCAGACCGAGAATCTAATTCTCTTTTGGCAACTAGTAGACGTTGCTGTTCATCAATTCCCAGTCTAGAATCTTGACCAGAATTTTTTAATTGAGTCCGCAATAAGTCATTTTCTGCTACTAAGGCTGACCGACTTTTCAGCAGAAAAGCAGTTTCTTGTGGCAAATTCCCGCGCAAATATAACAGTTCAGATCCCGTGGCGGTACTTGCACCCATTAATCGGCGATAAATCTGGTTTTCTTTAATTAATGCAACGCGAATTTTATTCAAAGAATTTAATTCCGCAACAGTAGCTATGGAATCAAAAGTCAGCAGCAAATCTCCTGGCTTGACTTCTTGTCCATCTTTAACATTAACTGTTTTCACCACTCCACTAACAGGAGCCTGAACTTCTTTAATTGTTCCTTCTGGCTTTAATTGTCCTGTGGCTGGCACTACTTGCTCAATTTTTGCAAAATAAGCCCAAGCAATTCCAAAGCAGGCTAGCCCCATTAGGGTCACCATAATTGTACGTGACCAAACTGGAGATTGGCGCAAGACAACAGATTGCTC
This sequence comes from Nostoc sp. ChiQUE02, assembly GCF_034531305.2. Taxonomy (NCBI): domain Bacteria; kingdom Bacillati; phylum Cyanobacteriota; class Cyanophyceae; order Nostocales; family Nostocaceae; genus Nostoc; species Nostoc sp. ChiQUE02. The sequence continues at coordinate 42,302 of NZ_JAVRBN020000043.1, read as the reverse complement.
AAATTCTTGAGTACTTGAGTTAATTAAAGACTCTTGAGCAGCTTTCTGTTGTTTTGTGAGTACGGGTGAATCTTGCTTGACTCCATTTTTCTGATTACTGTTTTTCTGATTGCCGTTGAGGTGATTCCCATCAAGTTGAGTCATAACAATTTTGGATTGTGGATTTTGGATTTTTTCTAGGGTGAGCAATGTTTACCGATGCTAAAAACCTTTGCTCCCAGCAATGACTAATTACAAGTTCACATCTTGTTGTTGATACAGGTAATAATAATGACCCTTAGTAGCCATTAATTCTTGATGGCTACCTTGTTCTATAACCCTGCTATTATCCATTACAACAATCATGTCTGCATTACTTACAGTATTCAGTCGGTGGGTAATAAAAAATACTGTATCACCCTTGAATGCTTTGGCTAAATTGAGACATATTTGTCGCTCTGTGGGATAATCTAAAGCGCTAGTTGCTTCATCTAATACTAATAATTTTGGTCGTTGTAAAACAGAACGAGCGATCGCAATTCTTTGTCGTTGTCCACCAGAAAGTGCAGATCCCCGTTCTCCTACCCGCGTGTTGTAACCGTTGGGTAAGTTCATAATAAATTCGTGAGCACAAGCAACTTGAGCCGCTTCGATAATTTCTTCGGTTGTCGCATCGGGATTCGTTAGGGCAATATTTTCCTGAACGCTTCCGTCAAACAACAACGTTTCTTGGGGAACTACACCAATTTGTCGTCGCAGTGAATAAAGTTCTACTTTGGCAATATCATAACCATCAATCAAAATTCTGCCGGACTCAGTTTCGTAAAGTCTGAGCAGTAATTTCATCATCGTACTTTTACCAGACCCACTTTGTCCGACGATGCCAATAAATTTCCCTGGCGCAAATTCAAGGTTGACATTAGAAAGTTGTAGAGGGCCACTTGTACCAAAGCGGAAGGAAACATTTTCATATTTCACTGCTCCCTTGATCCCAGGTAAGGGTATATTGTAGCGGTCTGTTTCTGCTTCTTGTGGTGTATCGACAATATCGCTTAAACGCTCTAGAGACAAGGCTGTTTCTTGGAAGCTTTGCCAGAGTTGAGCTAAACGTAATATTGGGCTGGTGACGTAACCCGATATAATTCTAAAGGCAATTAATTCGCCTAAAGTTAATTCTCCTTGGAGTACTAGATAAGCTCCTACCCACAAAACTAATAAGCTGCTGAGTTTGTTGAGAAAGTTGCTGGTAGAATTGGCGAGTGTAGAAGTTACAACTGTTTTAAAACCAGCGGCGACAAACCGAGCGTAACGCTCTTGCCAAGAAAAGCGCGATCGCAATTCGATATTTTGCGCTTTTACTGTTTGAATTCCTGACATCACCTCCACTAAATAAGATTGAGTCTCGGCGTTGCGTTCGGCTTTGGCACGTAACTGTCTACTAATAGTGGGAGAAGCAATTAAGGTAATCACGACAAACACAGGGATTGTGCTTAAGCCGACTAAGGTGAGTTGCCAACTATAAATCAGCATCACACCGATATACACCACCGAGAATAGAGCATCTAACCCCACTGTTAAGGCAGTACCTGTGAGGAATTGACGGATATTTTCTAATTCATTGATGCGAGTGGAAAGTTCGCCGACCGGTCGGCGTTCAAAATAGCGCAGCGGTAAACGTAGTAAGTGGTCAATAATTTGCGACCCTAAACCCATATCGATCCGATTAGTGGTATCGACAAATAAGTAGGTTCGTAAGGTAGTTAGTACTGCTTCAAACAGCCCAACTACTAATAGTAAAATCCCCAAAATATGTAGTGTGCCAATACTATTTTGAGTGATAACCTTGTCGATAATTAACTGAACGACCAGAGGATTTGCCAACGCTGCCAACTGCACGAAAAAGGAAGCAATAAAGACCTCTATCAGGACTCGACGGTGGCGTGACAAATAGGGTATGAACCACCGTAAACTAAAGCGCTCTTGGGGTGTTTCTTTGGTAGCAGTGAGCAGTAATACCCTAACTTGGGGTGGAAAGTTGGTTGGATCGACATCTAATTGTTCAACTAATTGAGCGGGTTTGCAGCGCACAATTCCTTGGGATGGAACACCTACAACCACGGTATTTGCATCCGCTGCATATAAAACGGCAAAACTATCACCATAGCGAATCAATGCTGGTGTAGGAATGCGCGTCAGTGAAGCGACTGGTAACTCTATCAACTGCGCCTTAAGTCCGATTAACTCTGCCAGGTAAGCAGTAACTTGAAACGATATAACCCCCTGACGTTTGACTTGCTCAGTTAAGATACGGCGAACCACTTCTCGACGAAACGGCATTTCTAGGTGCTTCGCAATCATTTGGAAGCAGGCGAAGGCTGTGTTTAATTCTCCCTTACCACTAAAAAATGGGTATTTTTGTTTTGACGAACTCTTCGAGGTCTGGGGGGCTGTCTGTGGAACTATTTCGTCTGATGCGTAGGGAATATCTAGTTCTTCTGCGGTATCGGATTTGGTGTCACTTACTACAAGTTCTATCTGATGACTATCTTCCAAGATCAAATCTGACGGATGTATACCAAGCAACCGTGCGGGGTTTTGACCTATTACCTGGATCTTATCTCTGTCGTCGTTTGATTCTAGGCGATCGCCAGGTGATAAATTCGTTACTGTACCATCGCCACTCACAAACCAAACATTTTCGTTATCGAGTTGGTTGAATGGAGTTTTTCCCGGAGGCAAGTATTGTACTTTCGCCTGTGGTAAGGCTTTTTCTGCGAGTTCTCTAAGATTTAAAGTAGCGATCGCTTGCTTTTGCCAATAGGAACCGAGAATATCGAAAACTTCCACCAAATAACTGCGGTTCTTACGAGCATCGGCAAAAGATGGGTATGAAGCCAGAAAGCTAAAATATGCTGCTGCACTCAAGGTTAAACATACTACTTCGGTGGAGGCGATCGCTGTTTCACAAGGGATATCGCGCAACAAACCAATTTCGCCAATAATTTCCCCAGGTTGCAGCAATTTTAGGGTGATAGGCATTTGCGTCTGGGGGTCATATCCCAACAGGCGCACTTGTCCCTCATAAATAATGGTGATGCGTTCCGGGAGACTTTCTTTACCGATGATTTTCTGACCTATGCGATAGCGCCAAGCTTGCAGCTGTTCTGATAGATTAGCGATCGCTCCATCTGGTAAGCGATCAAACCCTTCTAGGGTGGTGAGAAATTCGAGAAAAGTGTTCTTAATATAAGTCATATAAAACAAGTCGCAGGTAAAAGTGAGGAATAAAGTCGAAAATATTAGGGAGTCTCTCTTTTACTAACAGTGGCAGTGTTTGGTTTTATGCCACCAGTGGCAAGACTTCTGTGGCATTCAGTGTGCCTAAATATGTAAATGCACAGAGGGTAGTTTCGTCTAATTGCATACCTGCATTTGCATCACAGGGTTCCTACTGTTATCCATTGTTCAAAACAAAGATAGTGTAAATAGATATAAGACAAGTTATTACTTGGTTAATATGCTACATAATTTATACAAGTTTAAAATTAATATTTAAAATTGCAAGTATGCAAGGTGGATACTTATCATCAAACCAAGATACAGAAACGCGGTTGTTAAATTTAGCCTCGCATATTTTAATTTATGATAATCAACATGAAACTATCACAGATGCTTTCCTAAGTAAATACCCTAATTAAAAATTATGTAATAAAAAAAACCTTAAATTTCTGAATTGTTTTTTACAAATTATTGAATACAGAGATTGACAGTATCACTAATGGCGAAAGACAGTAAGCTTTCCTGGGTAAACAAAGTCATGCCCGATTTATGAAAGAATTCTTTACCACTTTTTTGGGAGCTTAATTTAATAAAAATTAACTGGAAAAGTAAAAGTGAAGATTTTTATCACTTTATACCAAATCTATGTGAACCTGCATAGAATAATTCCCTTGCAAGGCATGGAATTTCAAGTGTTTTATTCTGTGCATCTTCATAGAGAATTGGTATTAGAGGAATCAACTATTAAATTTATGAAGGAAAGATCATAACTGCCTTCAGTAGATTTACTAGTTTAATTAATATCAAGCCAGTTTAATCACTATGCATAAAATAACCCCATCCCGCAACCGGGATGAGGCTGTTCAATTTTACTACGTAATTACTCGCATTTGATATTACGCAGCATTGACACTCAATTTAACTTGTACAATCACATCGTTGTAATCTTTGTCACCACCATTTGGTAAATCCTCAAAACCAAAGGTGTTATTTCCCAACAGCCGAATGTGATCTACCTTATCTGAGTTAGCGCCCAAGAATGCGAAGTAAACATTCTTATTGGCATCGCTATTGAGAATGGCATCGGGTTTACCATCCACAATAATAAATGGTGCAAACAAAGAATTAGGCTCAAAAGTGCCAGTGTATTTTGCAGTACCTTGGTTGTCCACCGCCAAATCAATGCCTGCAACACGCCCACTTACAGCGGCTTTGGCATAACCAGCCTGTCCAACGAGAATATCTGCTTTACCATCACCATTGGTGTCAATACCACCATTTTCATCAGCCACCTGATAGAAGCCGACAAAGTTGTTATAAGATGCTTCTCTGTTGACTGCAAACTCAGCTGTTACTAATTGTGTCACACTTCGAAAATCAATCAGTTCGCCTTGCTTTTTGCCTTGCAGACCAGTACCTAAAGATACCTCTTCTTCTGTTGCCTGAACCGTCACAACGAAATCCTGGAAGTTGAGAGAAAACCCTTCTTGTTCTGTGTTGTTATTTGTAGCTGAGGAAAAAAGGACACTTGAGAAAGAAGTTGTTCCAGATAGTACAGCCTGAGTAGTACTATTGGATACCAGATAGAATCTGAGTTTCGTACCAGACTCGAATTCTAAGATATTTTTCAGATCCTCGTTCTTAAAACCCTTGGGCAGTTTAGCAATGGAGGAGAAAATCACCTTTGAACGCTCTAGAGCGACTCGCGTATAACCTTCTGCACCAGGGGCTATACCGTTAATCCTACCTTCTTCATCGTCAACGGCAAATACACACAGTTCGTTCACCTCTTTAGCGGTGTTGTTTTTAATTTTAAGAGAGAGCTTTCCTTTACGACCCTTAACTTTACTGTTGACGATAAAGATATTCTGAGTAATATTGATCAGTTGGAAAATTGTTGTTATCTGGGTATTTGTAGTAGACCCAAAGCCATCAATATTAACATCCAACTCTTTATCAAAAGAAAGTCCCGCAAGGTCAGTTGTGCGGACGCGAACTTTATAACTAGATTTAATCGCGTCAGATTTAATTTTTAAGCTATCTCCGTCAATGATGAATGCATCATTATCAGTATCGCCAGTACCCGCCACTAAACTATAAGTGTGGTCATCGTTTTGGTCTGGGTCAGTGGTAGTGAAAGTACCAATTTCACTTCCTGCCTCTATATTCTCATCCGCACCTACAGGACTCAATTCCAAGTCTGTGGGTTTTTCATTGAGGTTGTTGACATTGATAACTAAATCTTTCTCAAAGGAGATTCCGCCAAGGTCGGTGCTAGCTACTCGGATGTTGTAAGTTGATTTGGTTTCAAAGTCGGGGGAATTATTTATTTGTAAGCTATTGCCGACAATGGTGAATAAGGCGTTGTCAGTATCACCAGTACCAGCTATTAAACTATAGATGTGTTCATCATCAGTGTCTGGGTCGGTGGTGGAGAAATTGCCAATTTCACTTGCGCCAGCCACATTCTCATCCACAACCAGAGCACTCAAGTCCAAGTCTGTAGGGTCAGAATTGAAAGTATTTAGAAGCACTGAGACATTGCTAGAACCGGAGTTAGCTACCACCAAATCCAGTTTGGTGTCACCGTCAATATCTGCCACGGTAACGTACTCAGGATTTGAACCAACTGTGAAATCAGTGGCAGTGCCAAAGCCACCATTGCCATCGTTCACTAGCACTGAAACATTGCCAGAACCGGAGTTAGCTACCACCAAATCAAGTTTGGTGTCACCGTCAATGTCTGCCACGGCAACGGCAACGGGACTTGTCCCTACTGCGAAACTGGTGGCATTGCCAAAGCTCCCATTGCCATCGTTCAGAAGCACCGAGACATCGTTGGAACCATAATTAGCTACCACCAAATCCATTTTGGTGTCACCGTCAATGTCTGCCACAGCAACAGCACCGGGATTTGACCCAGCCGTGAAGTTGGTAGCAGCGTTAAAGCTACCACTGCCATTGTTTAGCAATACAGAGACATTAGCGGAATTATAGTTTGCGGCTACAATATCCAGTTTGCCGTCACCATTGAAGTCTCCCACAGCAACGGAACGAGGTGCTGTCCCGACTGTGAAACTGTTAGCAGCGTTAAAGCCGCCACTGCCATTGTTCACTAGTAGCGAGACATCGGTGCCACCATAATTAGCTACTACCAAATCCAGTTTGGTGTCACCGTTAAAGTCTCCTACCACAATGGAATTGGGTTGTGTCCCAACTGAGAAACTGGTGGCAGCGTTGAAGCCGCCACTGCCATTGTTCACTAGTAGCGAGACAGTGCTGGAATTATAGTTCGTGACTACAAAATCTAGTTGACTATCACCGTTGAAATCCGCTACAGCAACAAAATTGCTAAATGTTCCAGCTGGGTAGTCGGTGGCAGTGCCAAAGCTGCCATTACCATCGTTCAGCAGCACCGAAACATTGTTGGAACCGGAATTAGCTACCACCAAATCCTTGTTATCGTCACCGTCAATATCTTCCACTGCAACGGAATAAGGATTTGTCCCAGCTATGAAGTTAGTTGCATTTGTAAATGATGCGGTCATAATTGTTTTGAAGTATGATATTTGGTTGCCTCACACCTGTTTCTATTGAGATTGCAAGATAGTTAGTAAAGGTAATATTCTTTGCTAGCAAGGTGAGGAATACACCATACAGCTTATTGTATAAATCGCGATATTACCTCAGTAAATATACTGAGCAAATCCCAATTTAAGGCTTATGCAAAGGCTTTATTAGCAATCGCATTTACACATATATCAAGCCGCCAGTGGAAGTTATTACCCGCAAATATAAAACAACCCCATCCCGCAAGTGAGATGAGGTTGAGAAGCTATCACTAAAGCACAATTCAGAAAGAACTTTGAGCGGGTAAAAATAGCCTTTATATCTGACTTAAAGACTTAAGTTTTGTACTTCACTGAGTTACTTCTTTCCTATGGTTTCTGCAATAATTTGATCTATGCAAGACTTCATTTTTTCGGACACAGATCGTACATGGGGTTCTTTAAAAATGGAATTATGAATCCCAGAAATATCGTAAATATCCACTCCCCCTAATGCCAATTTACCCCAACCCATTTTGGAATCAGCCTCTCGTTGTCCAACCACAAGACCATCTTCTGTTCGGAATACGGTTACTCGACCTGAGTAAACTTGTAGAGCATATTTTCTGAGCGCTTGTATGGTAGCATGTTCCACCATGTATTTCCGGTTGGAGTAAGGTAAGGGGCGACCGAGAATCAGGTGAAAGTAAAAGACAAACCGCCAGAGTATCTCTTTAATTTGATACTTAAACCGTTCTGTATTTCCTTTTACCTGCTCAATAAGATAGTTAGATGCAATTGCTAAAAGACTCTTCCAATCATGAGAGGCTGGCTTTTGCAATGATATAGATTCAGTATGTTTTGAGCCGTAGGTATCAAATAAAACTAATAAAGCTACTTCTTTACCTTGCATGACCAATTGCCGAGCCATCTCGTAAGCAACTATACCCCCAGAGGAGTATCCACCGATTAAATAAGGCTCACGGGGCTGAATAGTTTGGATTTGTTGAATGTAGTGCGCTGCCATATCTTCAATTCGGGTATAAGGAAGCTGTTTTCCATCTAACCCTTGTGGTTGTAGTCCATAAAATGGTTGATCTGATCCTAAATGCACAGCCAATTCACGGAAACGTAGAACTTCTCCACCCAAACCATGTACACAGAAGAAAGGGGGCTTAGAACCGTTGGGCTGAATAGCTACTAAAGATGACCAAGGAATTGATGTTTCAGATTTGACATCAGCTGTTAGCACCGCCGCAATCCCAGGTTTTGAGCATATTTCTCGCTCAACAATATTAGCTAACTGCTCAATAGTTGGGGCTTGCAAAAGGATAGATAGAGCTAGATTTTTACCCACTATCTTTTCAATCTGAGAAAATAGACGTACTGCCAGCAGTGAGTGTCCACCCAAATCAAAAAAGTTATCTGTTATTCCAATCGGATGAATTCCTAAAACATTTTCCCAGATTTCTGTTAATTGAAGTTGTAATGGATTTTCTGCCGTAGCAAATATTTTTTCTCTTTCAGTATTAGTTGGATTAAGAGCAAGTAAGGCTTTACGATCAACTTGACCATTAGCATTCAACGGCAGAGAATCAACTATGACAAAGGTAGGCAACAAATGCTCAGGTAGCTTTTGCTGGAGAAAACTCAGTAGTTGCTCACTCCCAATCGTCTCGTCTTGTTTGGGGACAAGATAAGCAACTAAATGTTTGTCCTCAGAAACATCTTCTCTGGCAATCACCGCAGCGTTCTGCACGCCTGGATATTGAGCCAAAATTGTCTCAATTTCTGTCAACTCAATCCGAAAACCGCGAATTTTAGCCTGATTATCTCGGCGACCAATAAACTCAATATTGCCGTCACTTAAGTAGCGTCCAAAGTCGCCACTTCTGTAAAGGTATGACCCAGATTCGCTACTAAAGGGATTGGAGATAAATTTCTCAGATGTTAATTCGGGACGGTTGAAGTAGCCTTGTGTAACACCGATACCACTGATGTAGATTTCGCCAGTAACGCCAATTGGCAAGGGTTGCAATCGCTGATCGAGAATGTAGATTTTTGTATTGGCGATCGCTTTTCCTATAGGAATTTCTGATCGATTGTTACTGACTTCAGTGGCAGTTACCGGATCGTAAACCGTGGCGGTTAAAGTCGTTTCTAGCGATCCATAGGCATTAAGCCAACGTACTTGCTTGCCAACTTTTTCTACCCAAGTTAAATAAGCATTACGTGAGACTTTTTCTCCACCAACCATGACTAAGCGCAGGCTGACTGGCAAGGTTTGTGGAGATAGAGATGGCTCTTTAACTAACTGATGCCAAAAATACGTAGATAGATTAACAACGGTAATCTGTTGTTGAGCAATGAATGGGAAAAACTGTGTCGTCGAGTTTTGTAGCTCTTGAGACTGGAGAATTACAGTAGCACCAGCAATCCAAGTAGGGAACAATGATTCTATAAAAGAATTGCAAGTGATACTAGGTGAGAGTAGGAGGCGATCGCTCTGGGTCAATTCCCAAGTGTCACTGATTGCTAGGCTGTGGGTGACAAGATTACGGTGGGTAATGGCTATACCATTGGGTTTTCCATTGCCGCCGGACACATACATCACACAGGCGAGAGTCTGATCTGTGGTATAGTAATCTTGATTTTCTGTTGTGTGTAGTGCGATACCTTCTCTGCGAGACGCTACGCGAACGGTAGGCTTTGCCAACGCTTCCCAATTATTATCCAAACAGATAACTTGTACCTGATGCTCAGAGAACTTCTCAACTAATGAGCTTTGGGTTAACAATAAGCATATTTGGGCATCTTTTAAAATGAAAGACAGACTATCTTGCCCAGATGTCGGAGCTATCGGTACGTAAGTTCCCCCAGCTTTCAAAATACCCAACAGCCCCACAATCATCTCTAGCGAAGGCTCTACATAAAGACCGACGAATATCCCCGATTTTACCCCTAGAGTTTGCAAATAGTTGGCTAATTGATTTGCACGCTGGTTGAGTTCCTGATAAGTTAGTTGCTGATTTTCAAAACTTACTGCAATATGATCTGGAGTTCGTTTAGCTTGAGCCTCAAACCACTGATGGATACAAGTATTTTGCGGATAATCAGCCTGTTTGCCATGCCAATCAACCAATAATTGATGCTGTTCAGGTGCTGTCAACAGAGGTAATTCAGATATCGGCTGATCGGGATTAGCAACAATACCTTCGAGTAAAGTTTTGAAGTGTCCCAACATTCGCTCTATGGTACTGGCATCAAACATCTCGGCATTGTAATCAAATACCATACCTAGACCATTATCCTGTTCCCGCAAGACTAATGTCAGATCGTATTTGGTTTTACCATGATAGATGTAACCAAATAGAGAAGTAATAGTCAAATCAGGTAGTTGCAATGCTCCCATACCACGACCATTTGACCAAGGAGGATTGAGGGAGAACTTTACTTGAAATAAAGGCGAACTGTTCCGACTTTGTTGTTCTGGTCTAAGTTCTTCAATTAGTCTCTCAAATGGTAAGTCTTGATGGGTATAAGCCTCTAAGCAATCCTTACGCACGCGGTCTAACAATTGTCGAAAAGTTGGATTTCCTGCTAAGTTACCCCGCATTACAAGAGTATTAGAGAAAAATCCAATCAGCCGCTCGGTTTCTACTTGTCCCCGACTTGCACTTGCAAAGCTAATCAGTAGGTCTTCTTGTCCAGAATAACGGTAGAGCAATAGCTCAAACACTGTCAGGAGAGTCATAAAGAGGGTAACACCCCATTTTTGACTCAGGTCTGTCAGGGCATGGTTCAGCGTCTTTGATAGCAGCAGGGCAGCGCGATCGCCTCGATATGTCTGCACACCATGAGGACGCGGATGATCGTAAGGTAACTCAATAATTGGTAAATTGCCTTCTAGCTTTTGCTTCCAGTAGTTTACCTGTGACTCTAAAACCTCTCCTTGGAGCCATTGGTATTGCCAATTGGTAAAATCGGCATACTGCACTGGTAAGGGAGTTAAGGGAGAAGCCTTCCCTGCCGATAATGCTTTATAGATAGTAGTGAAGTCTTGATAAAATATATCGGAAGAAGCTCCATCACAAACTATGCAGTGCATATTCCAGATTAGCAGATGCTCGCGATCGCTCAACCGCAGCAGCAGCAACCGCAAAATCGGCCCATTGGCGAGATCAAAGGGTTGATGAGCTTCTTTAGTTGCCAGTAAGAGAGCTTCTGCCTCTCTTTTTTCATCTGGTACTTGCCGCAAATCAATTATTGGCAGCGTCAAAGAAACATCAGTGGCGATGACTTGAGTAGGTTTTCCATTCACTGCTGGAAAAGTTGTCCGCAGGACTTCATGGCGACGGACGACTTCTCTCAAACTTTCCTCTAAGAAAGCAACATTGAGATTCCCCGTAAAACGCACCACAACGGGCATATTATTTGAGGAACTATTAGGTTCAAATTGATGCAGGAACCATATCCGTTGCTGACCAAAGGAAAGCGGCAAGTTGCCATTCCGTTCACAAGCGACAATTGGGGGAATCTGTGAACTGGCAGCTGTAGTAATTTGTCGGAGAAAGTTGATGATTTCGGCTTTTTGAGTTTTTAACTCGGTGAGCAATTCTGGTGTGAGACTGTCTTTTGCTGCCCGATAGCGTAAGCGATCGCCCTCTAGCCAAAGTTTGACATCGCGCTGACGTAGTTCAGAGAGTAGTTCATCTAATGTTTTCATAGCTCACCTTCCTCGTAATCATCAGCTGTTTCACTATCAGCAGCCTGAACTCCTTGGGTGGCCCAACGCAGAGTTTCCACTCGTTCAGCCAATTCTGCCACCGTTGGTAATTCAAATAAATTGGACATGAGAATTTCTACTTGCAAGGCTTGGCGCAGTCGAGAAACCACTTGAATTCCTAGTAGAGAATATCCACCCAGTTCAAAAAAGTTGTCGTAAATCCCAACCTGCCTGACATTTAAAACCTGTGTCCAGATATCTGCAATCTGCTGCTCAATGGCAGTGCGAGGCGCTACATAATTTGCTTCCAGTTCTGGACGGAAAGAATCAGGCTTTGGTAGTGCCCGACGATCAACTTTGCCGTTAGCATTTAGCGGCAAGGCTTCCAGTGCCATAAAAATCTTGGGCACCATATACTCAGGAAGCTGCTGTTTTAAGAATCGACGTAACTCGGAGATTATTTGCGGGTTATCTTGACTAGTTTCTGCTACAAAATAACCAACCAGCACTTTCTCACCAGGAGCATCTTCTCGAACAATTACTACCGCTTCTTTTACTGCCGGATATTGCAAAAGTGCAATTTCAATTTCACCCAATTCTATGCGGAAACCGCTCACTTTTACCTGATTGTCAATCCGACCCAGGTATTCAATCTTTCCATCTGGCAAATAGCGAGCTAAGTCTCCACTTTTATATAAGCGTGATTGGATATCTGAGCTAAAGGGATTGGCAATAAATCTTTCAGCTGTAAGATCCGGGCGATTGAAATATTCTCGTGCTAAACCATCGCCACCAATATACAACTCACCTATGATTCCAATTGGGACGGGTTGTAAATGGGAGTCTAATATATAAATTTGGGTATTAGCAATGGGGCGACCAATAGGAATAGAAGCCCCTGGCTTTAGTGGTGATGTAATGTCATAACAGCAGGTAAAAGTTGTACTTTCTGTCGGACCATAACCATTAATTAGTTTACAGTTTTCTACTGTGTTGATAAATTTCTGGACGTGGGTAACGGATAAAACATCACCACCTGCTAACAGTTGACGTAAGGGTTTTAAAGCATCAATTTTTTCATCGACTATTAGATGGAATAAACCCGCCGTTAGCCATAAAGTTGTCACCTGATATTGCTGAATAAATTGCCCTAATTCGTCTAAAGATGGCGTATGGGGAGGGAATATTATTAGTTTTCCACCATTAAGCAAACAACCCCAAATTTCAAAAGTTGAAGCATCAAAAGAGATAGGGCTAATTTGCAGAAATACTTCTTTGTTAGTGAGGCTTACATAGTTAGTTTCTTTGACTAATCTAACTACACCTTGATGGATAACACTAACACCTTTGGGCTGACCTGTAGAACCAGATGTGTACATTACATAAGCCAAGTTGTCAGCCTTGACATTACTAATTAAGTTCTCTGGCGTTGCTTGGTTGATAGTATCCCAGTCAGTATCTAGACAAATTACACTTGCTGCGTGAGCAGGTAGTTTGTTAATTAACTGTTTTTGGGTCAATAGTAATTTGATCTGAGTGTCTGAAAGCATGAAAGCCAAACGTTCTTGCGGATACCCCGGATCTAGGGGGATGTAAGCTCCACCTGCTTTCAGAATCCCTAAAAGACCTACTACCATTTCTAAGGAGCGATCAACGCAGATCCCCACAAGAACATCTGCACCTACTCCTAATGTTTGCAGGTATTGCGCTAATTGGTTGGCGCGAATATTTAACTCTCGATAAGTAAGTTGTTGTTCTTGAAATACCAACGCCACAGCATTGGGAGTACGTTCTACCTGCTCCTCAAATAACTGATGAATGCATTTATGTTGGGGATAGCCTGTTTGTGTCTGGTTCCATGTTGCTAATAACTGTTGCTCTACTGCTGGTAAAATTGGCAGTTTAGCAATACTTTGATTGGGGTTAGCAACTATACCCAATAACAAAGTTTCAAATTCTGCCATCCGGTGGCGAATAGTGTCAGCGTCAAATAAATTAGTATTGTACTGACATTCCAGGGTCATCTGACCACGTAATTCTGTAGCATTGATGAACAGTTCAAAATTCTCGAAGGAACGGGGGTTAGAGAAAAATTCTACTTCTAACCCAGTGAAGGGGAGTTTATCACTGTCTAAACCCTGATCAATATTGAATGTAATGGGAACTAAGGGAATACGGCTCGAATCCCGTGCCAAAACTAATTTTTTGACCAGACTACCAAAGGTAAATTGTTGATGATCGTAAGCATCTAATACAGCCGATCGCCGCGATCGCAAATAGTCGCTGAAAGATTTTTCGCCATCAATCTGGCTACGCAATGGTAATAAATTTACACAGTGACCTACAAGATTATACTGCCCCAAAGCAGCTTGTCCGGCGGCTGGAATCCCAACAACCAAGTCGTTTTGTCCCGTCAGACGGTGCAGCCAAACCTCAAATCCTCCCAGGATAGTAGTCATAAAGCTACAACCTAGTTTTGTGCCTAGTTGTTTGAGGTTGGCAACTAGTTCGGGACTTAAATGCCAATCTTCACGCGCGGCGTTAAAGGTTCTGAGTGGTGGACGGGGGCGATCGCTGGGGAAATCTACAACAGGTACAGAGTCAGCAAATTGTTCCAACCAATATTTTTCTGTGGCGATCGCTTCTGGGCTATCCGCCTCTTCTTCCTGCAAAATCGCATATTCACTTAAATTGTCTGGTTCTTCTAATTCAGGAACAATACCCTGTTGCAAGCCAGAATAAAGTTTACCCAAATCTGGCATCAGCACTGCCCAAGACCAACCATCACAAATAATATGATGTGCTGTCAAAGTAGCTAGATGCTCCTGCGGCTGCAATTTGACAATTTTTGCCCGAAATAGCGGCCCATGTTCCAAATCAAAAGGTTGTTCTACCTCTTGTCGCAAGATACTAGCTAATTTTTCCTGTTTTTCCCGTGGTTCTGAGCTGGAAAGATCAATAATAGGGATTTCAATTTGCCCAGAAGCAACAATGCAGAGTGTATTGCCATCGGTGCTAAAAGTTGTTCGGAGTGCTTCATGACGTTGTACTAACTTTTCCACCGCAGACTGGAAAACTTTGACATCAAGTTCGCCTTTTAGCCGCAAAGATTGGGACTCGTTGTAAGCACAATTGGCAGCATCCCCCATTTGTACAGAAGCCCAGATTTCTTTTTGTGATTCTGTGGCAGGGGCGGTTAGAAGTAATTCTCCATCTGCAAATGGATCGAAATCAACCGCAGTTAAACTGGATTGGTAATCTACAGGTAATAAGCTCATAAAATTCTCTTATTTTCTCAGTTTATTCTAAGTAAAATTTAATTTTTACTTGTCAAAATATTGGCATTTAAATTCATTGTTTAGCCAAGATTGTAGACTTTAAATAATTACGCATTGGAACCTCTACAAATCTATATGTCAATGATGCAGCCAATATGATAATCATAAGAAATACTCCTAGAGATGTCAAGGCTTCATATTCTGTGAATCCTTTACCAAAAGCATGGTGAAATTTATAAATCCATAATGTTTTTAACAATTCTTGAACAAACCAATGAACCATGTAAATCGAGTAAGATATATTCCCGAAATACAGCATTAACCGTGAATTTAAAATTTTTGATATTACACTATTATTGTTTATAGATACAGCTAAAATTAGGAGAGAAAAAGCTGGCAAAATGAGCCAATCATGAAGACTACGCCAATAAGTCCAGTAGTAATTCATAATCAAAATTATCCAAATTACAGCTATGATTGCTAGTAAGTTAAGATTAAAATAATTTCTATAATTACCTCTGCGATAGATTTTATAGGTTATAATGCCGAGTATGCACTCTAGCCCGCACCTAGCTATGGAAGGTATGCCAATAATACTATCTAGATTTCCACGGGAAAAAGCGATTAGTAGTAATATACTGAAGAGAGCAAAAACATAAATCTTTAAATCATTTTTCTGCTTATTTCGTAATAATAAAAATAAGAGAAATGGAAATATGCAATAAACAACAAACTCTACACTAATTGACCAAGCTGGCTCATTCCAATAAGTATCACACCAAAATAAAGGTGGGCAATTTAAGTCGAATGCTTGAAGAAGGAAAATATTAGCAAAAAGGGCGGTTAAGTTAAATTTACCAGTAAAAGCAGAATTATCTAGTAAAAATATTTTTAAAGTTTCTAATCCGATAAATAGAGATAAAATAAATACATGTAAAGGATAAATTCTGGCAAAACGTGAAAATAAATATGATCGATATTTAGTTGAATTAACTTTTAATGAAAAATCTTCAATATAAACGTGGGTCATGATAAAACCACTCAGAATGAAGAAAAAATCAACCCATAAATATCCATTACGAAAAAAATTGCTATATGCTGATAAAGTTGAACCAGTTTTAGGTAAAGTGTAATATGAAAAATGATGTACAACAACAACCAAAGCTGCAATACCACGCAGAGCGGTGAGCGAATTGATTTGGTTATACATTGATATTTTTGGCATTGAATTATCTCAAGAATATAAACAGTTAGATATTTTTAGGATAATATTGATGGTTTCATAGGATGTTTGAAATAAAAGTATGCTAAACATTGTTCACCAGATTATGGTTTTGCTGGGCATTACCCACGCTATTTATCAAAATCATTTTGCTATATCAAATCTGTCAAAAGTTTAGCTTTTAATTTCTACTATGATCTGATTAAGACTTACTTGAACCAGGTTTAATTACATTATCAGTTAATATAAAAGCCCTAATCGATGAGTATTTAATATTTGCAAAAACAGTTAATTTTTGGTGTTGCTGAATTGGAGTAAGAATTGACATTTTTTGATATGGCTTCATACTTTCAATCAGCAACGCCAAATTTTTAAAGCACTTAGGAAACACTTGCAACTTGTAAATACTTCCCAGGCCGCTCGGTATCGGGGATATACCAGGCGGGGTTGCCTTGGGGATCTCGTCCTAATTTGGCATTAGGTTGCGGAGGACGATTACGTAGGCTGTTATTGGTAACTTCGCTGTTTGTTACTTCTATGGGCGGTGCAGACAAAAAGCCAGCAGACTGCATTTCGGCAATACTTTCTTTAAAGGCTGCCATTACAAAAGCTAAATCGGCTTCGGAATGGGCTGTCGTCAAGAAGCAAGGACGGTGATCCCAAGTATGCACTCCCTTATCCCGCAGTAAATAAAATAGTAAGTCTCCATAAGGAAACTCTGGTGCAGATTTCACCATAAACAGGGAGCCGAAGTTATAAGCTGTAAACGGAGCCTGAACTTTCTGGAAATAGCCCATAAGTTCCGCTACAAACTTATCGGTTCTTGCATTGAGATTTTGCTGCAAGCTGGGGCCACTCTGTTTTAAATGTTGAAGTACTGCTTTGGCGGCTGCTAGTGCTAAAGGATGGCGGACAAAAGTGCCGGCAAAGTAAGTCACGCCAACTTCTGGAACTGAGTCATCCCCAAACTGCCAAAATCCACCATCTAAAGCATCCATATATTGCGATTTTCCAGCAATGACTCCAATCGGTAGTCCACCGCCCACAATCTTGCCGTAGGTTGCTATATCAGCTTTGATACCAAAATGTGCCTGAGCGCCACCTGGATGAATTCTAAATCCGGTAACGATTTCATCAAAAATTAGAGCAATACCAGCTTCTTCCGTGAAATCACGCAATTGCTGAAGGAATTCCTTGGGCTGGTATTCAGGGCGACGGCTTTGCACAGATTCAACCATCACTGCTGCTAATTCATCAGCCCGACTTCTAAGAATTTCTAGAGACTCAGGTGAATCGTAGTCCACCACCAAAATGTTCTCTACCATTTCAGGTGGGATACCAGGAGCAGCAGGAATTGACCGGAGTTTTTTTGTCCCCCGAACAATTACTTCATCCAAAATACCGTGATAAGCTCCCGAAAAGATGGCGATTAAATTACGCCCTGTGATGGTGCGTGCCATCCGCATCGCTCCCAAAACCGCTTCCGAACCTGTGTTGCAAAAGGCTGCTCGGTCAAAGTTGGTCAACTCACACATCAGCTTTGCCACTTCTCCAACTAAGGGAGTCTGCGGCCCAATTTCCATGCCTAGTTTCAGTTGCGCTTCAATTGCTTCGGTAATGAAAGGTGGCGACCAACCAAACAAATTCAAACCAAAGCCATTGCTTAAATCGACATATTCATTACCATCAAGATCCCAAAGTTTAGAACCCGATGAACGAGACGCTACGATGGGATAAACCATCTCTTTCATCGTCGGATTAAAACCAGAAACAGTTCTTGGATCTGCCAGATAAGGGCGATGGGATTGAGTATATTCTTTGGATTTTTTAGTCCGTTGTGTGTATCTTTGAATAATTTTGTCTAGATGAGTGCGTTGTTGCGTTGTCAGAGTTTTAGTCTGGGTTTTTTCAATTCGAGCAGCCGCACCAAATGCCTTTTTAGCGCCATTTGATTCCGTGTCTACCGATGCAGGTGATTCTTTGCTCGTTTGAGTCGCTGGGATAGATACGGCATTTTGTGGCTTGACACCATTATTTTGAGGTGTCGCTGCAGGTACAATTGGGATTGTTACAGGTTGACTGTTGTTACTCAATAGTGCCAATTGCTGACTCATGATTTGTAGCTGCTGATTAATCACATTTTCGAAGAAACTGGATGCAGCAGGTTGGGGAGAAATCTGAGGTGCAGATCCATTTGTATGAACTTCATGCACTACCAAAGTGGGTGATGTGGTTGCAGGTGCTGGTAATGGTACTTCTGGAATGGATTCTGCAACGGTTTCTGTTAATCCTAATGCGGATAAAGTTTCGGGAGACAAGGCTGGATTGATAAAGTCAGCCAGTGTTTCTAAATTGGGGTAAATTTCTAATAACTGCCGAAGTGTTACCTTTACTTGAAATTTTTTCTTTAACGCTAGCCCCACTTGAGTCAGTGATAAAGAATCTAATCCCATTTCTAAAAATGTTGTCGAATCGTCAACACTAGCGATTTCCAATCCTGACGTTTCTTCAATAATTTCTTTTAGCAGAGGAATAAGCTTTTGCTGAGGAGATTTTGTCATATCTTGGGTTTTTTCTAAATGGGGATTTGAAGGTTTGGGAGTTGCTGCGCGATTGGGATGAGGTAAAGGATCAATCCAGAAGCGTTGGCGTTCAAAGGGATAGGTAGGCAGAGGAATTCGTTGTCGCGTTTCCCTTTGATAGAAGTTGCTCCAGTCAATAGATACTCCTGCTAGCCACAGTTGTCCTACTGCCTTGAGTAATGCTGTCCATTCGGCTTCGTTCTCGGCGTTATCACTCAGAGAAGCGATCGCTATCTGTTGTTTAATATCTTTTGCTTGTTGGCGGGCTAGGGTCGTAGTTGTGATTCGCGGCCCAACTTCTAACAGTACGCGTTCTGGTTGCTGCCATAAGGTTTGTATGCCCTGTGCAAATCGCACAGTCTGACGTAGATGTGTAGCCCAATACATCGGATCAGTTGCTTGCTGGGCTGTAATCCAGTCGGCGGTAACTGTGGAAACAAAGGGAATTTGAGGAGGTGATAATTTAACTTTCCTAACTACCTCAGCAAAGGGGGCTATAATTCCATCCATCATTGGGGAATGGAAAGCATGGGAAGTGTGTAAATGGCGACAGACAACTTCTTCGCTTTCTAGTTGTTTTTGCAGAGCCGCGATCGCCTCTATGGGGCCAGAAACTACACACAGGGAAGGGCCGTTAATTGCTGCGATCGCTAGTTCTGCACTCAATCGCGGCTCTACTTCTTTGGCTGGTAAGCGCACTGAGAGCATAGCCCCTTTTGGTAACTCCCACGTGAAGCGACCGCGAGTTGTAACCAACATCAGCGCATCTTCTAAGGTAAATACACCCGCAACACAGGCGGCGACAAATTCACCAATACTGTGACCAATCATGGCTTGGGGCTTGACTCCCCAACTTTGCCACAGTTGCGCTAAAGCGTATTCAATGACGAATAATGCTGGTTGGGTAAAGCAGGTTTGCCGTAGGGAGATAGCCGCAGTTTCGCGATCGCTTGGCGCGGGATATATAATTTTTCGTAAATCACCGCCCAGTAATGGTTTAAGGATTTCTGCACATTCATCTACTACCTCCTGAAACACAGGTTCGCGGTTGTAGAGATTCAGTCCCATATCCACATATTGCGACCCTTGTCCGGGGAACATGAAGGCAACGGCTGGATTACGGATTTCTGTATGGCGGGTATTTACTTGATTGGGATCTAAAGATTGTAACGCTGCGATCGCATCTGTGATGTCGTGACAAACTACACTACGTCGATAATTTAAGGCTTTGCGCCCTCGCTGTAGGGTATAAGCTACATCGGCTAAGTTAATTTCAGCATTGTACTGAAGATGTTGCTGTAAATTTGCTGTTGCAGCTTCTAAGGCTGTGCTAGTTTTTGCCGAGAGCAACAATAGCTGCTGTGGACGAGAAGATCCAGAATTTTGAATTTGTGGCGCTTCTTCCAGCACAATATGAGCATTAGTCCCACCGACACCAAAAGAACTTACACCGGCTCGTCGCGGAGTTTCACCTTCTGACCATTCAGCTAGTTTGGTATTTACATAGAAGGGGCTGTTGGCAAAGTCAATCTTGGGGTTGGGAGCCTCAAAATTTAAGCTAGGTGGAATCTTTTTATAATACAGGGCAAGAACGGTTTTAATTAATCCTGCTACCCCAGCAGCCGCAACTAAATGTCCGACATTGCTTTTCAGAGAGCCGATCGCACAAAATTGTTTGGCATCTGTATGTACACGAAATGCTTGCGTCAGCGCTTCGATTTCAATGGGGTCGCCTAAAGGTGTAGCTGTACCGTGAGCTTCAATATAAGAGATGGTTTCTGGGTGGAAGTTGGCATAAGCTTGCGCCATTGCAACGGCTTCTGCTTGTCCGTCTACGCTGGGAGCTGTAAAGCTTACTTTATCAGCACCATCATTATTAATACCTGAACCACGAATTACAGCATAGATGCGATCGCCTTCATTGAGTGCATCTTCTAAACGTTTGAGGACAACTATTCCTGCACCATTGTTGAACATTGTGCCCTGAGCGCTGGCATCAAAGGGACGACAATGACCATCTCCAGACAGCATACTGCCTTCTTGAGCCATATAACCGCTATTTTGAGGTGTAGTCATAGATACACCACCAGCTAAAGCCATATCGCACTGATAGCTGCTTAAGGCTTGGCAAGCTTGAATAATTGCTACTAAAGAAGTAGAGCAAGCTGTATTAACACTGACAGCCGGACCCTTGAGGTTGAGCTTGTAAGCAGCACGGGTGGTTAAAAAGTCTTTTTCATTTGCTAACATGGTCTGGAACTCGCCGATGCGATCGACAATTTCCATGCGTCCAGAAATATGGTTGGCAAAATAAGTATTTTGACCACAA
This sequence comes from Nostoc sp. ChiQUE02, assembly GCF_034531305.2. Classification (NCBI taxonomy): domain Bacteria; kingdom Bacillati; phylum Cyanobacteriota; class Cyanophyceae; order Nostocales; family Nostocaceae; genus Nostoc; species Nostoc sp. ChiQUE02. Next base: position 21,359 of record NZ_JAVRBN020000043.1, on the reverse strand, counting down.
CCAGCGTATAAACCAATCAAACCATCGAAAGATTCTGATTCATAACCAGCATTTTCTAGAGCTTCATAAACCAACTCTAGAAAAACTCTGGCTTGTGGGTCCATAACCACAGCTTCCATTGGATTAATGCCAAAGAAGGCTGCATCAAAAGTTTCTCCCCCAGGAATGATTCCTCTAGCTTTTACATAACTGGGATCTTTGCAAAGGTTCGGGTCAATGCTGGGATCTAATTCCTCATCTTGAAAAAAAGTCGTTGACTCTAATCCCTCACACAGATTGCGCCAAAACTCATCGACATTGCCAGCGCCAGGAAATCTTCCTACCATGCCGATAATGGCAACACCATCAATAGGATCTTGATTATCTGAGGTTTGCATATTTACCATTGCTTAAACACCTTGTTGATGATTACGGCGACGAGCTTGAGCTGCTTGTTGGCGTTGAGCGCGATTTTGCAGCTTGTCATGAGACGGTTGGCTGTTCTGGTTTGAATCTAAATATTTTGCTAAAGAGCCAATCGTTGAATACTGAAATAGCTTCACAGCAGGTAGTTCAATACCAAGTTCCTGTTTGACTCGTGCAGCAACTTGTAGAATTGAGATTGAAGTTCCTCCCAAATCAAAGAAATTATCATCAATCCCAACGCGATCGATTTTGAGCAGTTCGGATAAAATACCTGCAAGCAAACGTTCTAAATCAGTTTGGGGAGCAATGTACGCTTGTTCGAGTTGCGGACGTTCTCTACTTGGTGCTGGCAATTTATGTCTATCTACTTTGCCATTTGCGGTTAGAGGCAATGATTCTAACATCACAAACGCTGATGGCACCATGTAATGAGGTAGTTGCTGCTGTAAAAAACTACGTAAATTATTGTGTGTATATCTACTGTTATAGTGAGGAACAATATAAGCAGTCAACTGCTTTTCACCTGTTTCATCCTGACGAGCTAAAACAACAATTTCCCGAACATCAGGATGTTGTGCAATCTCCCGCTCAATTTCCCCTAGTTCAATTCGGAAACCGCGAATTTTTACCTGATTGTCAATCCGACCTAAGAACTCGATATTACCATCTGGAAGATAACGAGCTAAATCTCCAGTTTTGTAAAGGCGCGTTGCTAAATTGCTATCAAAAGAGTGATAAATAAATTTTTCAGCAGTCAATTCGGGGCGATTCAAATACCCTCTAGCTAATCCATCTCCAGCAATGTACAATTCGCCAACTTCTCCAATTGCTACTGCTTGGAAGTTGCTATCTAATATATAAACTTGGGTATTAGCAATTGGGCGACCAATAGGAATAGAGACATCTGGTTGCAGTGGCGCTGTGATCGTATAGCAGCAGGTAAAAGTTGTATTTTCAGTTGGGCCATAACCATTAATTAGCTGACAGTTCTCTACTGTTTGGAGAAATTTTTGAACATGGGGAACAGATAAGACATCACCACCTGCTAAAAGTTGACGCAAGGATTTTAAAGCATCAATTTTTTCATCCACTATCAGATGGAATAAGCCGGCTGTCAGCCAAAGAGTAGTAACTTGGTATTGCTGAATAATCTGCCCTAATTCTTCTAAAGATGGTGTATGAGGAGGGTAAATTATTAGTCGCCCACCGTTAAGTAAGCAACCCCAAATTTCAAAAGTTGAAGCGTCGAAGGAAATAGGAGCCAGTTGCAGAATTACTTCTTCAGCCGTGAGGTGAGCATAATTAGTTTCTTTGACTAACCTAACTACACCACGATGGATAACGCTAACACCTTTGGGTGTACCTGTAGAACCTGAGGTATACATGACATAAGCCAAGTTATCGCCAGTGAAGCTAGTGCTTAGGTTCTCTTTTTTATTTTTGGTGATTCCATTCCAATCTGAATCTAGGCAAATTACAAATGCTGTATGAGTAGGTAATTTGCCAACCAGTTCTTTTTGAGTTAATAGTACTGATACCTGAGTATCTGAGAGCATGAAAGCTAAACGTTCTTGTGGATACCCTGGATCTAGTGGTACATAAGCTCCACCTGCTTTGAGGATAGCTAAAAGTGCTACAACCATTTCTAAGGAGCGCTCTATGAAGATTCCTACAAGAATTTCTGTTCCTACCCCTAGTAATTGCAGATGTCGTGCTAGTTGATTAGCACGACTATTCAAATCTCTATAAGTGAGATGCTGATTATTAAAGATTAGTGCTATAGCATCAGGTGTTTTCTCTACTTGTGCTTCAAATAACTGATGAATACACGCTTGCCGAGGATAATCAGTTTGAGTATAATTCAACTCTACCATTAGGTATTTTTCGGATTCTTTCAAAATAGGTAATATTAAATCATCTTGTTCTAAATTATTTTCTAATAATGAGGTTTGATGCTCAGTTACCAGCAATTCATTTTGATTGTGAGCCAATGAATCAGTTATTTTTTCCATATTCAATTTCAAAAAAATTTGCAAAATACGTGTTTTTTAACTAGTGCTGAATTTTAAAATCAACACATTTATTAATATTTTTCTTTTGATTTATAGTGACATTGTTAGTCTTGAAATTATATTGAGAAACTAACTCAACAAGAAATTATGCCGTAATCCTACAATGTTTGTATGAAATGGCACTGACTTTAAGATTTAGTTATCTCATTCTGACCTATTTCGTCAAAATCGTAGTTATTTTTACTTCATCTTCATTGAAAATTAAAACTTTAGAGATGATTTGCAATGGGAGTATTAACTGTACGTTCGCTCATCTTGAGAGGATAAGAAGAATTAATGTCTTGAGGGGTAAGGAACACAGCGATTTTAACAGCCAATAAGTAATATGATTATCTGTGAGCTTGGATAGAACCAGTTGCTCAAAGCAAATTGTTTCACCAAGGTGGATTTTGTGCAGCTTCAGAAAGAATTGGTATAAGCAATAAAAACTCTTCCTTCGCAGGTAGCAGGATATGACCAACGAAACGACAATAGGGTGAGCATTACAATGCTCACCCCAGAATAAGGAACTATTTGCTGTAGTCTACGTAATTGATAACCGCTGTTTCAACTGGATAGTTATTTCAGCCGTGCTGTACTAGGTGAATGGACTAAGCCAGGACGCTAGCAGAGAAAACGAACTCATTTGCAGTCAGGCTGGTTGATGTAATGCCCAGCAACGAGGCCAACTCTGTATTTCCGGTTTTCACGATAGTATCACTACCCTGTTGCAACAGTGTTAAGGCACTAAATTGAGTAACACCAATACCACCCAGCCCGATTTTATCAATGCCGATTGTAAAATCAGTCACAATGTTCTTGCTAGTTGGCAGACTGGCGTTAGCAATCCAGAATTGGTTAGTACCAGCAGCACCACTCAAGCGATTACCGCCCTGTTGACCAGCAAATAGCACATCATCACCATCGCCACCAAACAGCGAATCATTGACACTGGAGAAAAGTTTATCATCCCCAGAACCACCATAGAGACGGTTATTGCTACCTTCACTCTTGAGGGTGTCATTGCCTGAGCCACCAAATAATGATTGATGCGAACCTTCAACTATTGTGAGAGTATCAGTACCTGCGCCTCCAAACAAATTATTACTACCATTAGCTTCGACTACTGTAAGTTGGTCATCACCATTGCCACCATCGGCACTAGTGTTTTTAGCAGGGCCATTTTGACCAACAAAGATATTATCATCACCATCCCCTGCGGATACTGAAGAGTTACTGCCAACCAGCACCGTGTCTTCACCGTTTCCAGTCTGGATTGTGTTACCCGTAGTAGCTTCTACAAAGTCTGCTCCGTCACCTGTAAATAGGGTTTGATTTGGCTGAACGGTAATATCATCGCTGGTAGTGGAGCCAAAATTAATTTCTTCAGCTTGAGGTTGACCTAAACCGGGAGCAAGGTTAAGAGGCTTCTCTAACTTCAGTTCTAGAATCTCATTGTTGTCTATGACTGGATTTTGAGGATCCTTCCCCGGACGACCTGTTGAGAAGGGATAGTTGTTGTCATTAGCTACCAAAATGGTGTTTTTGTCAACAACTAGAACATTTTCAATGGTTTGGAATGGGAAGTCGAAGGTGGTCTTACCGTCCCCATTCAGGTCGTTGGGGTCTTGGATGTTTAACAAGTCTGCAACTTCTTCTTTAGCTACATAGCCATTAGAATCTGTCTTAGACAAGTCTATTTTGTAGATTCTCTTAAATTTAGCCGCAGAACCTTGATTGTTATCCCGTTCAATGACTAGGTACTCATTGTCATTAATGACTGCCAAATCCCCGATCGCATTTGACGGATTATCCAATCTGTAGTAAAGCTTTTTGTCAGTGTACTCGTGGCTGGCTAAATCGAATTCGTTAATCCGCAAAGCAGCGGGAGTATCACCTTGAACCGTACCTTCTAGTAGGAAATAAAGCTTGGTTTTGCTGGCGTTGATTGCTCCACCTTCAAAACCTTTCGAGCCACCCAAGTTAGCAAAGGCATCTCCTGAAAGGACATCAGGATTTTGTGGCGATCGCACTACATTATACTCGGGATCATCTTTGAGTTGATCCCGTACTTGATCCCCAATATCTGGAAAATCTGTAAATAGCGCATCTACGCCTAATTGATAGAACTGCTGAATTTCTAGTGCTAGCTTACCTTTGTAATCTGCTGCTAAGTATTGATCTTCCGCCCGGAAGGTGTAAGGATGAACCTGCAACCCTGCATTGTGAGCATCTTGAATTAAGGTAGAGGGAGGTAATGTAGTCTTATCAGCATCATTGACTGCTCCATCTCCATTGACATCATCGGCTTTGCCATCGCCATTCGCATCAGTACCTTTGACGCTAACAATCATCCGCTTCCAAGGGCCAATGCCATCAGCATAGGTGGCAATCTCAGCCAAACCTTCTGGAGTCCGCAAGTCGCCATAAGTGCGAGTATCACCACTCACCTTTAAGTCATAAGGCTGACTTTCTATGATCTTACCGTTAATATCAATGTCTTTTGCATCTAGCAATTGGACTAGTGGAATATCCACTCCCGCCGCAGGCATGATAACATCATGCAGTTCTTTGAGGTTACTCACTTCAAAGGACTGGATAAAGATACGACTGGGGTCAGTGAAGTTATTTGCCTTGAGGGTATCAATTAATAACTGACTGATGTTTCTGTTAACTTTGTCCGTAGTGCCTACATAAGTGGCTTCATCGGCCAAATAGGTTGGATGTTTAGTTTCAGGGTAGATGCCAATCTTTTTACCTGTCTCGGCTTCTACTTGCTTAACCAAATTGATGATTTCCGTGAGGGTAGGAATTTCAAATTGATCGTCAAAGGAGTGGTCGCGGAAAGGTAGACGCTCTTCTGCCCGTAAAGTCTTGATTTCAGCTAAAGTGAAGTCTTCAGCAAACCAACCTGTGATTGTGTTTCCATCTAAGCTTACTGTTTTTTTGCGATCGGCAAACTCTGGATGTTTGTAAACATCTGTGGTTGTATTGTTGAAATTGACAGTGCCATCAGCGTTCAAAACTGCTAAAGCAGGCTCATGGCGAGCAATTAGTACACCATCTTTTGTCACAACTAAGTCAGGCTCAATAAAGTCAGCACCTCGCTCAATTGCTTGCTTATAAGACTCTAAGGTGTGTTCTGGACGATAGCCACTTGCACCTCTGTGACCTATAACTTTAGGTGCTTCTCCATCTAAAGTTTTGAAATGGTCAGGTGTAGCAATGGGAGCCTCTAATAACTTACCAGTGGCATCAAAATGCAGCAGGTAAGGGCCAAACTCGTCTCCAATCCAAATTGTACCGTCTTTATCAAAGACGAATGACTCTACATCAAAGTCTGCACCAGTTAGTAATCTGTCATTAGTTCCTTCGTTAACAATTCCAAAAGGAACTTTGTGGTTAGGGTCAGACAGTTGAATGTAGTCTAAAACTTTAACGCTGCCGTCTCCATTTTCTGTTCCCTTAAAATTCGGGTCTAGACGATTGATCCGCAATAGAAAGTCTTCACTATTGTCTTTGCTACCGTAACCATTGTCTGACAGGAAGTAGAAAGAGTTACTGTTAGCAAATTGGACACCACTGAAGCCCTGTATTGGCTGTCCTGGGAAAGGTCCCGTTCTGCCGTTGGCGGAAATTTCCTTACCAGAAGCTGGCCCATCACCATAGGTATCAGCGGGTAATGAAGCAAAACCTACTAATTCAATTGCCATAATCAGAATGTTTTTTGGATATTTGATTTTCGCTTTATCGCCAGCTATACAAGTTCTCTAATTGCATTAGTTGTACGAAACAAACAATTGTTTTTTTTACGCTAAAAATCGGAGCTACGGGTAAAGTTCAGGGTCACAAGCATATAGTTGGAATAAGTCCGTTAAGTCCGATTTCACCATTAACACCGAGAATACATTTACAAAAAACGTATTTTCCCAGAGTTATCGAAAGATTGAGTAATGATAATGCTATGTCAACTACTAATCTGTGTTAGTGGCTAAGGGTGTATAACACTTTCATTCTAAGTTTAAGAGGATGTTTTAAAAGTCAAAATGATGTATACTAAAAACCTCTTAAAATATCTCTAATGCAATGAAAGAGGCTTTGAAAACCTCATTCCCTATAAGGATATGAGGTCTAGAGGGTTAGGTTCTGAGGTTTTTGGTATTTCATACATACTTTTAAAAAATCCTCTAAGTTTTTTGATAGTAGTTACAAGAGAACTTAGCTAGCCTTAAAGATGTTTTCATTAGAAGATTAAGAAAAGAATAAATTAAACGAAAGAAACGATTAAAATCCACTTAGATAAAAAGTAATATTTATTAAAATATATAAAGCTCAATTTTAAAAAATATATTTTAAATATTTATGCTTTAGTCTGCAAACTATTTTTGAAATGTTTTAAAAAATAAAAGTTGAATTTTTGCAGTTGAAATTGGCTAGCGATCGCATAAAATTTCCTCTCACTCGCAATGGCATTAGCCATTTGCAAAAATCTTTGCAACAAATAAATCGACTGTAGGGGCGTACAGCTATCATTGGTGTCAACTTAAGCAAGAAGTAACCATAAGATGTATCACTAAGAACATCAATCAAGATGTTCTTAGTGATACATCATGAGTACAAAATGTCCAGCGCGAAAAGGAAACCCGGATCTGCGGCAGCAAAAGCATCTACCAGCACTGCCGATAGAGGAAATCGACAAACAACTATATTCATTGCTCTCACCAGGCAACTTCAAGCCACTCAAGTTGTGTGAAGGCAAAGACAAGAAAAAATTGCGTAGGCGCAGCCCGCCGCAGGCATCGCGAATATTAACATTGCCAGTAATGATCGCGATTGTTGTGAGTTTAGTTTATCGTCAGATTACTCGACCCGCAAATTTTATCTGCACAACAAGTCTGTGAACTATACCGCAGGCGTTGGCGTGTGGAAGATGCTTTTCTGCTCACAAAAAGGCTTTTAGGTTTAGCTTATATCTGGGTAGGCGATACAAATGGCGTACAAATCCAAATTCTGGCTACTTGGATTTTTTATGCTGTTCTTAACCAATTGTGTATCGATGTAGCGATCGCTCTCAACCAACCTTTAGACCGAATTTCTACAGAAATGGTATTTTGTGCTTTATACCATTTTTCACAAGCTGTTCTCCGTGGTGATGCATCTGAGGCTGTTCCTTATCTTGTCGAACATCAAAAGCTGTTTGGATTAATCAAAACCAGGCGTAAGCGCCATCGAGAGATTGACGCTTACACCCAACAAATTTGGGCTTTATCTTCTTAAGTTGACACCAATGTACAGCTATACGCCCCTACCAAAAACCTTTTTAGTACGCAATTACAAACGGCTGTATCTTCTTTACGAGAAACTAGGCGAACAAATTAAACCACGACACTAGCAGAGAAAACAAAATTATTTGCTGTGAGGCTAGTTGATTTAATTCCAACCAATGAAGCCAACTCTGTATTTCCGATTTTCACTAAGGTGTCATTACCCTGTTGCAATAGGGTTAAAGCGCTAAATTGAGTGGCAACAATACCGCCAAGTCCGATTTTGTCAATCCCAACTTTAAAGTCAGTGACGATGTTCTTGCTAGTTGGCAGACTGCTATTAGCAATCCAGAATTGGTCAGCACCAGTACCGCCATTGAGGCGATTGTCACCCTTCTGAGCAGCAAATAAGATATCATCACCATCGCCACCAAACAACCAGTCATTGTCATTCGAGAACAAGATGTCATCACCGGAACCACCATATAGACGGTTATTGCTGCCGTTACTGGTGAGACTGTCATTTCCTGAGCCACCAAATAACAATTGACCAGAACCTTCAATTACTGTGAGAGTATCATCACCTGCTGCCCCAAACAAATTATTACTACCACTGGCTTCTACTATGGTAATAACATCATCACCATTGCCACCATCGGCACTGGTATTTTTAACTGGGCCATTTTGACCAATAAATATCTGATCGTCACCGTTATTCCCGGATACTGAGGAGTCACTGCCTGCAAGCACTGTGTCATCACCGTTCCCAGCCTCGATTGTGTTACCTTTTGTACCCTCTACAAAGTCTGCCCCGTCACCTGCAAAAAAGAATTGTCCTGGCTGAAGATTGACAGTATCGCTGTTGCTAGAACCAAAACCGTTTGGGAAAGTAGGCTGTATAGTTGTCAGGTTTTTGGGGAGTTCGAGAATGCCGAGTTTTTCAGCAGCCGTATTACCCGTAACGTTGAAGTCGTTGTCGTTAATCAAGGCTAGAGTGTTGGGTGCTACCAGTGCCAGTCCTTCTAATTTTTCCACCCCGGTGTAACCCAACTGAGCAGCATTAGCGATTAGGCTTTTGGTGACAGGGGCAATATTAGCAGCAGCTAACTCCGCAGAAGTAAGTTGTTCAATAGTTTTATTGGCTGGCAAGATAAAGTTAGCAGGGTTATTGATGTTGGTCGCCTTGGCTAAATCAATTTTATAAATCAGTTTATTGCCAGCAGATGTAGCATTGTCGTCTCGCTCAACTACCGCAAATTTGCCGTTACCCAAGGAGACTGCATCACCAATTTTATCGGTTCCCGGTAAACCTTCTAGGCGATATAAATACTCTCCTGTTACCTTCTTGGTGACGATATCAAACTCTAGAATTCGTAGGTTGAGAGAACTCTTGGAAGTCGCATCATTGGCGACATCTGGATTATCAATTGGACTCTGAACAAAGGCATATAATTTATTACCTTCTAGGGCTACAGCTTCAAATCCTCGGTTATTGCGGCGTTGGGCATAAACCGCTGGCAATATCTCAGTGCCAAAAGTTCCCGCTGGTTGATCTGGGTCGGGTGCAGTAGCAGTTCCTTTGGGGATAAAGCGGTCAATCAGTTTACCATTAACATCAAAGTGGTAAATTGCTGGACGGTATTCATCTACCATCCAGTAATCTCCATTTTTCGCAATTACAATCCCCTCTAAGTCAGCACCCAAAGGATCGTTAGCTAGGATCTTGTTGTCCAAGTCAATGGCAATTTCATCTGTGTAAGCCAAACCGTTTGCTACACCTTGCGAATTAGGCAGCCCAGTTAATGGCGTCGTCCCATCTTGGCGGAATAGTCCCGTTCTTTTGGTAATGCTGATTTCGCCTGTAGTGCGGTTGAGTTCAAAGCTGACTATTTCTGGTTGGAAGTTGGGTAATAAAAATGGTCTATTTACACCATCAGGTTCTCCATTGGGGCCTCGGTCAGTGTGAGTGACAAACTTCAGATTGCCATTTGCTGCAAATCCTTGAAAATACAACCCAGAGAAACCGCCTAAGAAAATATCTTGGCCTTTAGAGGTCGTACCTAACTTGGGTAGGTCTTCAAATTCATAGATAGTTAGCTTGGGTTGAGCAACAGGATTACGGGGATCGTAACTAGTGGTGTCAATAGTTAGAGAATTGGGGAAGGCATTGGCAATATTTTCCCAAGGTACCAGCTTGAAGTTAGAACTGATGTTTTCTTCTTCATCTCCATCACTAACTATTTTGGCAGGTTCATTGGAGCCATCTTGGGTGACAAATAAACCAAATGGGAAGTTAGTCCCCAATGGTACGTTAATAACATCTGCACCGTCTGACTCTTGTACACTGTCAATTGGCCCATTGTTACCAACCGCAAAGTTACCCACATATTCGTTGTTCCCTTCACGAGTGTAGGCAACAAAGGTGTTGTCGCCTTGGCTGGAGGCTAGTAAGTAGCCTGTGCCATTTTTACCGTAATAAATGGTCAGTCCTTCTACGTCATTGGTGAGGTGAGTACCGCCCAAATCTTTGACTTTATCAATTAGCTTGCCAGTTGTGCCACCATTTGGTTCTGCTTGAAACTTCCAGATACCAACATCTTCCTGTCCAATGTAGAGGAAGCCAGTTTCTTGATCTACCACCATACCCTCGGTTTGGGGATCGCGACCCTCAATTGTTGGGATGGTGAACTCCCGCACCCGTTCAGCCCCAATTTTGCCATTACCTTTGTCAATAAGTTTAAACTGAGCGATATCTCCGGTTTCTCGGCGACTGGTAAAGACGTAATAATCATTGGTGATGGGGCTACGGTATAAAGTAAGTCCGTAAGCACTCCGAGAAGAGGAGGAATAAGGTTCTGCAAAAGGTGCTGCTTGGAAGAGAGTCCCGATACTGCTATCGGTGATGTCTTGCAGGTAATTACCGTTAGCGCCAGGATTGGGGTTAATTTTGAAGATTGCTAGTTTATCATTGCCGCGATCGCTAGCTACGGCAATATCAACCGATTGATTGCCTAATTTAAAACCGTATTGCAGATCAATATTGTTGTAGCGAATACCACCGGGATTAACTGTTTCCAATAAATTACCAGACAAGTCATAAACCCGCAGTCCGCCATTTTTCACTGAGGTTAATACTAGGCTGTCGGCAGAGTTGGTGGCATTAACATAAATGGCAGGATCATCAGCATCAGCACGTTGATCTACTGGCAGTGTTTCATCATCCAACAAATCGGGACGGGTTTCTACTGTGGGTACAGCAGTTGGAACTAAGTCTGCATCCAAAGTGAGGATTTGGGTAAATTGGCTTTGGTTGAAGTTGTTATCACTTACTAGCACAATCGACTGGCGACCATCTGCTAGTTTGGGACCAAAGGTGATGCCTTCGATGTTATCTGTAGGTAGATCCAGATCATTTAAATTCAACAGTAAACGCTTTTGAGCGGGTTTGATCGCTGCTAGTTGTTCAGCACTCAAATTATTGAGAGAATCGTAGAAGCTAATGTCTGTTGATCCTTGCAAGGAAACTTCGTAGATTTTGATGGTGTTGCCTACACCCGCAGAAAAAGAGCGTTCCAAGGCCAGTAAGGTTCCTCGGTTGTCGATCGCGAGTAAATCTGTCAAACCATTGTCACCGGAGCCTGTGCTAGGGTTGGGTGCTTGGGCGATTGCATCGGTGATATAGAGGTATTCTTTTTCTGGTTGTCCACTAATCAGATTGTATTGCAGGATTCGGGAACGGCTGCCACTGGTGAGTGAAGCTTTTAATCCATCTTGGGACAGTGCGTTTTCAGTAGCTGTGAATAAGGTTTTTTGGTCGGGTGTGATGGTGAGGTTTTCAAAGGCTAAGTTATTGTAAACACCTGATGTCTGCATGTCACCTGCATCGACAATACTATTTTTGTTGGTATCTTCAACTACTGGTAAGAATTTGCTGGGGACAAGTAGCGATCGCACTTCTTGCCCTGTGGCTAACGAAAACTCTTTAATAAACGGATTGGTAACACGACCAGCCCCAGGATTAACTTCACCTTCAGAAGAGATGAAGACTGTGCCATTGTTGGTTAAAGCAATACCTTCTGGGTCAAGGCTATTGAGTGCAAAAAAGTTGCCAGTGCTATCTTTTAGGGGTGTAACATTTGTAAAAGTCACTCCGGAATCGGCAGTGAAAGTATAGAAGCGGGCAGGGCCAAATTGGGAGCGATCGTCTGAGATAGCGTAGTAGCGGTTGTTAACAGCATCGTAGGTAACACCAGATAGCCCCCCTAGTGGAGTCGGTGTGCTATTCACAGTTCCTGCCGCGCCAGCAGGAATAAAGCTAGTAGCGAAGGTAGTTTGTCCCACAAATCCTACATTGGGGATGGTTTTACCTGGTTCACTTGGTGTTTGCACATCTGCAAACACCAAGTGATGGTCAGAACTGGGAAAGGGAAAAGTACCTACCAAGGGAAACGTTGAATCGGTATTTAGAGGCCAAAATACTCCTGAGTTGGCAATTGTCAGGTCAGCAGAGGGTAGCACATAGTCAGTCCGCAGGTTTCCGGGAGCATTATCAGCAAAGTCTGCGGTATCAAAGCTAGGATTACCCTTTTGGCTAGCGTTTGCACCAGCTTGTAAGTCTGCTTGTTGGAGACCACCCAGACTGCTAGGAATGACATTAGTATTGATATTGGGATTTTGCAACAGTTGGCGAATAGCATTGTCAAAACTATCACCATCCAACGGGTCTGCATTTTGATCGCCTACAATCACAAAGCTTGATGCAGAAGCAATACCGCCAGTTTTACCCTCATCATCATAAATGTAATTAGCTTTACCAGGGGTAATGTAGTCTGCCCAAAAGCGGATCTCGTCGTGGTTGCGCTTACCGTTGCGATCTTCTGCGCCATCAAAGGTTGGGGGTGTAGGGTGGCTGGCGAGGACATGAATTGTCTTTCCATTCACTTGGATGGGTACATCCCAATTACTCTTGGATGAAAGGCGTAGAACTGCCAGTTCCTCGTCAGAATACCAATCATTTGGCTGTGGTGTTGTGGGATCATCTGGAAGCAAGGCATTTGGCATATCCTTCCAGAGGAAGTTTTGGAAGGTGCGAATGTTGGCAGTATCGATGGGATATTTAGACAGCAGCAACATTCCGTATTGACCACCAAAATTACCGAATCCGAAGGTATCATCGCCGTATCCGGCTGCGCCTGGGGTTGTAACTGCTGTGCCGTTGTTGTTCAAGTCAAAGCCAGAGGCAATACCAGTATTGGAAGGAGCGATGTAAAAATAAGGGTAATCAATAGGAGTTGCACCATTCTGGCTAACGGTTAGATAATTTTTCCGGAATAGTTGAACTGCCTCTGGGGAGTAATCAAACTCATTGATCAGCAGTACATCCGGGTTATTACGCTGGATGATTTCCGCAACCGCCTTTGCCTGAGCATTGTTAGGGGTAGATAAATCACTTACTAACTGACCTTCAGCGTTACGATTCAAAGAAGCATTGAACTGTGAAAAGCGAATTGTATTAGTAGTTACCATGTTTAATTCTGAGAAAGATTCCAGATATGAGACTGCTTGGAAAATTAGGAGTAGGCAGGGATTTTGGAAGTTGCTAAATCATCCCGCTTTCTCTGCAACGCCGAGTATGGAATGGGCGTTGCAGAGAAAGCCTTCATTTCAAACTCGTACTCTCTGTGTTTGAATATCTCTGCGTAACTAAAACGATCGCCCTTTGCGAAAACTTGAGGGCGATCGCGATCGCTTGAATCTGCGTTAAACAAAGACGAAACGAGTATCTGTAGCCAAATTTGTATTGCGGTTTAACCCGTTTTCCACAACAGCAATCAATTCCGTCCCATTGTTGGTGAAAATGCCTACAGCCGACCTAACCGATCCTAGTGAGTAATTATTAGCAACTCCTTTAAGCTGAATCTGATCGTTTGCTTGGAAGTTGATAACATCAGCGTAGTCACTGTTGCCGGATTTAGTATAGAAAACTGAACTGGCATCACCCAAAACGTAAGTATCTGCACCCTGCTCACCGTTGAGGAGGTCGATTTCCTTTGTGCCACCCCCCCAACCAATCAGGCGGTCATTGCCATTACCCCCCGAAAGTGCGTCACTGCCAAGTCCACCCAAGATTGTATCATTGCCATCGCCCCCAAGGAGTACATCGGCGCTTCCCTTGCCATCAAGGTAATCGTTGCCTGATCCACCGTCGATTAACTCATTGCCATTAGTGCCGATTACGCGATCGCTCCCTGCTAGAGCATTGACTATGTATTTGTTCAAACCAGTAAGTTCGCTGACAAAGATGATATCGTTGCCAGTTGTCGCTTTGTTATTGGCAACAGTCAGGTCAAAGGTATCGCTAACATTGCCACCTTTGCCATCAGCAGCGGTAACTGTAACTGCAAAAATGCCGACTTGGGAAATAGTGCCGGATATCAAACCAGTGTTTGCAACGATACTAGAGCCTGTAGGTAAACCCGTTGCACTGTAGCTGAGGGTGTCAGCTTGATCGATGTCAGCAAATTTGTTACTGACATTGAAAGAAAACGACTTGTTGGTAGAGATGATTTGGTCATCAATCGGTTGCACCAGCGTGGGGACATCGTTGACACCAGTGACGGTGACGTTAACGATCGCAGTAGATTGTAAACCTTTACTGTCTGCGATCGCATAAGTAAAACTATCGCTGGCTGTTTGCCCTTGGGATAGATAGTCAAAATTAGAGGCTGTGTAACTCAAGTTTTGCGTATTCTGGTTAAAGGAAACTTGCCCTTTTGTGCCTGTGGTGTTAACAGCAACAATATTTTTAGTATCTCCCTGATTGGGGTCGGTGTCGTTGCTCAGTAAGCTGAGATAGAGATTAGATGTGGTTGCGTTTTCGGCGATATTGACTGTATCAGCTACGGCTGTCGGTGCTTGGTTTGCAGGTATATTAAACCGAGCTAGGCTAGGCTCATGATCGCTATCCTGATCGGCAAACTCTGAGTTGATATGAACTACATCATACCCATCTAGCTTGTTGAGCAAGCTACTACTCACCAAAATGTGGTCAAGGGTTTGGGCGTTACCTTCAAAGTTGTAGGTGTAACGCTCATTTTGAGGCAAAGTTTCAATTAAGGAAGTCAGTCCAGCGCTTTCTAGGGTATTAACAGGGTTGGAAAACTCAAAGTCATTCAAGTCACCCGCTACTACTACATTGGCATTGGGGTCGATCGCTAAAATACTTTCGACAAAGTTTTTCACTAGCGTAGCTTGTTGCTGGCGCTGCACTTCACTACTAAGGGTTGGCGGTTGATTTGGCCCGTATAGCGGTTGGTCGCCACCTTTAGAATTAAAGTGGTTACCAATTACATACACAGTTTGACCGTTAAAAGTAAATTGCCCAACTAACGGCTTACGACTGCTAGTAAAGGCCGAGTTGGTGGGGTCAATCAAACCAGGACTATTAGAAACTGTAGGAACACCAGAGACGTTGCTGACTGTGGTATTGGAAGTGGAAGTACCACCAGGGCGATCTACAAAGTTGACACGATTGGGATTAAACAAGAAGCCTACCCGGATATTTCCACCAGGTTCACCGCCATTAGTATCGTCTACTGGGTTAATTTGGCGATATTGATATGTGGGGCCACCAGCAGATGCGATCGCATTAATTAATGTTTGGAAGGTAAGGCTGGCATCAACGACGCTATCATTGGTCGGCCCGTTATTGTCCTGAATTTCTTCTAGAGAAATGATATCTGGCGATTTTAGGTTATTGACAATGCGGCTGGCAAGATTGTTAAAATTAGTTGCACCATCGCCGGGGTCAAGGTTTTCGACGTTGAAGGTAGCAACTGTAAGTTGGTCGGCGGTGGGAGTTAAATTAGTGACTTCCTTGGTCAGTGTGTTTGAAGTCACAGTCACTGAGCTAGGTAGAACTTCATAGTTGCTGAAGTTATAATCGACCACACCTGTAATCGTGTTGAAAGTAGCACCGACGTTAACTTTAGGTGAGCTACCAGAGGTAAACAGCGTGTCATCAATTTGGATACGCTCTGGATTAAAATCGTTAGGGCTAATCACGATCCCGCCACGGGTTGTACGTCCGGTGGCATTAGCGCCACTGTCTGCAAGTACCCAAATCTCCCCAAAAGAATTTGTCGGACTAACTGCCACAGGATTATTTACCTGTACTAGCATTCCTTCTAAGCTTTCGTAGAAATCAATGCCATCCTGGGCTGGATCAAAAGTGGTCGTTCCAGTTTCAATATTACCAGTAGTGTCGTTATCAATTACCGTCGTTGGAATAGTTCTGCCGCTATTACCCAAAATCGTAGCAGTTGGCAAAGCATTTCCACTGGAGAGTTTGACTATCGTGGGGCTAGTAATTTCTGTAGTCGTCAGGTTATTGGCATTATTACCGGGACGAAACTCCGTGACTGTTCCATTGACTAATATAGAATCTCCAACGGATACGGTTGGCGCTGATGAGGTGAAGACAAAAATTGCTTCGGAAGTGCGATCGTCGCTGTCTGGGGTGGGGTCTTGCAAGTAAAAACCGTTGCTTGTTTTAACCGTGACAATTCCCGCTACATTGCTGACGGTTTGACTTCTCAAGGGTGAGATATGCCCCGCTCCTTGAATGTCGTGAATCCGAACTGCGTCATCATCAGCGATCGCCACTGTTGCAGTAGTAGCAGTACCCAGAGTATAGTTGGCGGTGCTATTTAGAGTCAGAGTGACGGTTTCAGTACCTTCAATTGTCGGATCATCCACAGGTGTAATGGTGATATCCACAAAGGATTGTCCGGCAGCGATCGTTGCTGTGCCTGTTAGGGTTGGTGTATAATCTGCGCTTATGGCTTGTCCAAGACCCGTGGCAACATTGTAATTTACCGTCAGGGCGTTGGTGGTACTGCCTGTGCGAGAGATCCGGAAGGTGCCAGGGTCAGTGCCAGTTTCGGCTGCGTTGGCATCTTGGGCTGCGATCGCGATCGTGGGTAGAGACGAAACAATAGTCCCTGGAGAGCCGATTTCCGTGCTTGAATTTACAGCTACGAATGCACCGTTGACTCCCACAGCGCTCAACGTTGCGATCGTGGCATTGTTTAACAAGGCGGCATTGTCGAAGGTGGCAAATGGGGCTGCGGCTGGAGATGCTCCAAAGACAACATTAGCCTGTAAAGCACCAGTGGAATTATAGATATTCACGGCATCACCACTCGTACCCAAGCCCACGCCCGAACCAGAGTAGTTGCCGATCTTCAAGCTAGCTGGTGGGTTCGCACCGAACCAGTTGGATAGGAAAGTAGGATTGACGGTAGCTCCTTCGAGGAAGATCACCGATTCACCTGCGCCGATGCTGGTGATCCCGTTCAAGGCGACAGACGCTGCGAAACTATTCGAGTTGTCGTCAATTTTCCAGCCTGTGATATCCACGGCGCTCGAACCCTTGTTGGTAAGCTCAAACCAGTCTGCGCCGACGGGCGAATTGCCACTACTCCAAGGAGCTACTTCAGTGATGAAGATACTGCTGGTGGTGGGATTCTCATTCACATCGGTGACTGATAAGGTAAATGCCGTAGTTGCGTCTGGGTTATTGCCAACGGTGGTGTCATTTACATTGACGCTGACGTTGTAGCTGGTCTTAGTTTCAAAATCTAGCATGGTTCCCGCTTTGAGGAACAAAGCATTGCCCGTAATCTCAAAGGAATTGGCATCTGCACCAGTCAAGCTGAGAGTATTTGTTCCCAGAGCGTCATCACTGACGATAATGTTGGCGACTTTAAAGGGAGTTGCAGTACTGGTGCTTTCAGACAAGCTGGTGACGGTATTTGCAAGGCTGACGGCTACAGGAGCTTGATTAGCATAGGTAAATGAGGATGGTGCATAGACCCAAAGTTGAGGGTGATCGATATCACCTCCGCCATTCTCGTTAACGACATAAATCAATCCATCCTTGTCTACCGTGATTCCTTCATTCCCCTGATCCACAACCGACAAAGGATTACCCGTATCGGAGACGATGGTTAATGAGCTAGAGATATTCCCAGTGCGATCAATGTTGACGATCTTGCCCGATTCTTGGCTCAAAATCAGCAGGCGGCTTGAGTCGGGTTGCCCGTTCAAGGACGATAGATTCGACAATGCGAAAACATCCGCGAAGTCTGCAAGCCCAGCTAAAGCTGGATCGAAAAGGTTGGTAGAGTTGACTGTGGTGGCCGAACCGTTGCTGGCAGTTCCCGCAGCAAAATCGATGTTTGTTTGAAAAATTCCTTCGGGTGTAATCTCCTTAACTGCGATGAAGCCACCAGTCTGTGGGTCATAGGAGATACCTTCAATCCCAATATTTCCGACCGTCGTACCGAGCTTTACAGTCTGGACATCGCTTCTGGTAAGGGTGGTTCCTGGGGCATAGGTAAACAAATTAGCCTGCCTGTCTCGCTCCTCAATCAAGACAAACTTGCCGTCACCAACATACGTAAGCCCTTCTGTATCGTAAAATTCCGTTCCTTGAGGACTGTTGCCAAGACCTAACGTCATTGAGTCGATTAATTGTCCCGTCTTCGATACTTGCACGATCGCTCTGCCGCCATCGCCGACAACGAACAGCGTGTCGGTATCCTTGTTGTAGGTAACTGCCGAGACTTCTTGAGCCAGCAAGCTGTTGGTTGGCGGATTGGTTCGCGTAGGTTCGGGTAGATCGTAACGTCCGATGCGGACATAGGTGGAGAGATCGATGGAAGTTACAGGCGTATCGTTGTCAGCGATCGCCACTGTAGCAGTAGTAGCAGTACCCAGAGTATAGTTAGCGGTGCTATTCAGATTCAGAGTAACGGTTTCAGTTCCTTCAATTGTCGTATCATCCACAGGTGTAATGGTGATATCCACAAAGGATTGCCCGGCAGCGATCGTTGCTGTGCCTGTTAGGGTTGGTGTGTAATCTGCGCTTGTAGCAGAACCCGTTGCAAAATTGTAATTTACCGTCAGGGCATTGGTGGTACTGCCTGTGCGAGAGATTCGGAAGGTGCCAGGGTCAGTGCCAGTTTCGGCTGCGTTGGCATCTTGGGCTGTGATCGTGACAGTTGGGGTTACAGATGCTGACAAAGAAAAATCATCGATCGCTAGACCATGATCGTTTCCAGTATCATTATTTTCAATCCAACGAAACCAGAGTGTATCGTTATTTGCCCAGTTTAAAGTATTGAGTGTGCCACCCAGATTAGTTACTCGACCAGATCCGTTACCATCAACCGCAGCAGCAGTTGCAGTTGCCACAGGAGAAGTCCAATTAAAGTTTCCACCAGGGGTAGTCCAATTAGGAACTGTAGTAAAGGATGTACCAAATCCGTACTGTAGAACCATTGACTGGGCAGTAGTATTTCCATTATTGCGCCATTGTTCACCATTAAAAGCAACATTTAGGCTGTTAATGGTTGAGCCGGTGGTATTTATGGCAGAAAAGGCAATCCATCCTGCAACGGCTCCTGATGCGGGACTACCAAAGTAGGCTCCTCCAGAACCAAGCCCCCCTAAAGCTCTATCAGTCGAGCCTGTTGAACCATAGCTGTAAAAACTACCAGTATTACTACTTCCATTGTTTGCTACGTAAGTCGTGATAGCAGTACCAGGAACAGGCTGACTGAAAAGAGACCAACCAGTTAATGTAGTATCATTACTCCAAGGAGTAGTAGAAGTACTTGTGGTAAGACCATCAAAGTCTTGAGAATAGGAACCGTTGAAACTAACAGCCATACTGAAACCCCAGTAAATTAAATAGATAGTTTTTTTGAGCAATCAGCAACAGTCTTAAAACTCAGAGAAGTTAAAATTCATTGCGGATTGTATTAAGTGCAATTCTTACTAGATGAACTGCAATTGCTTGTGTATTAAGTGCGATCGCCCTTGGTAATTATCCAAAGTTATTCACCACTTCGTAACCAGTCCAAAAGCGATCGCTAAACCTACCAGAGCAATTACACTCATTGGCAGGGCGATCGCCTCCCATAACCACAAAAGGATGGATGCAAAAACTTACTTCACCATTTGGGCGAACACAAGACAATATCAGCATGAAAAAATAAACTACATAGCACAAAATAGCTAAGTAATTTACTAGTATTAATTCGTATTCCTCAACTTCAACCTATCCCGGTAAGTTTAAGAAACAGCTAGCAAAAGGTTAAAACAACAAATATTTGGTAGTAAGTTGCGCTCAGATATACACTTTGTTAGTAATAGCATCTCGCCCATAAAAAAAGGCGGACAAGATGCCCGCCCCACAATAAGTAGTTGGATATTTTTTATTTGAAAGTGATTTAGTATTAAAAGCCACTCTTGCTTACCGGAACTTACCAGGACTTAGACGAGCACCGTTAGGCTGAGACTGACGACGAATTGCTACACCACTCCGCAAATTGTTTCCAGTACCGCCATCTTGGCGATCAAGGAAAGGTTTCAGATTAATCCCATTTCTAGATGAACTAACCCGATTATTACCACTACCCAGAAGTGTGCGTCCTAAATTATATAATTCGTTGCCTCCACTACTGCGATCGCCATAAGTATTAACGGCTATAGTTTGTTGTCCGCTGTCAGCAGTAGTCAAGTTCTGAAAAATGCTATTGCGGACAAGAACGGCATCTTTCCCACGCGGTACTGTCAACACAATTCTACACGTTGGGTTAACTTCAGTTGTCACACAAACAATATTTTCGTTATTTTCTACGGATGTCTGAAGTTCTTGTAAGCCATCTGGGCGATAAAGTTCTAAACGACTGGCAATTGCTGCACAACGCTTTTGTGCGTCCCAACCACCGCCCAAAGCCGCAGGTGCTGCCCAAGGAAAGAATTGTCCTGGTTGACTTTGTGGCTGATACATGACAGTGTACTGTCCATTGTAAGTTTGACAGGTAAACCGAGTTGTACCATCAGCTGAGGGTGAAGGTGGTATACCTGTCGATGTGTCTATTGGAACAGGTGCTGATGTGCCGCCTGATGGTACTGTTGGTACGACTACACCATCGCTAGTAGAATCATATTGTGCCATTGCTGCGGAATTGCCCAGGCACAAAGATAAGCCAAGACTGCCCAAAGATATCAATCGAAGCAGTTGTGATGACATAAATCATCCTCCAGTATAAATAAGTAGGGAACTGATAGTTTAAGTGACGAATAATTCTGGCTTTTGATTCAGCAAAAACGCTATTTTTTTCCTTTCTTGCTTTTTTCTCTTCAAGTAGCTTTTTCACCCGTGCTTGAATTTCTGTATGACGCCCCACTCTTTCGTAGGCATAACGATTGTAGCTACTACGGGTAATGAGGGTTTCTAAATCACTAACTCGCTCACCACCGCCTGGGTGCGAAGATAACCAACTAGGATGAGCATTTTTTTGCTGTTTTTCTAGTGTCACCATTAAGTTACGTAAACCATCAGCAGCGTAGCCATTAGCAACAATTAGGCGTGTGCTGAGTGTATCTGCTTAACGTTCCATGTCGCGGCTGTAAGGGACTTCCAGAAAATAAATTATCCAAATTTACTCAGATAAGATTTTTCTTTCTCCCCCTGCTCCCTGTTCCCCAAGATGAAGTCAAAAGTAAAAAGGTGAGCCACTGCGGTGGACGGGAACACCTGCATAAAGCAAGTGCCTCACCCTCA